>NZ_BAAGQW010000003.1:0-213434 GCF_054783275.1 Ferruginibacter profundus
CATTGGAACAATTGGGCATTTTATCGCTGTCGTGCTTCACCTGGGCTAGACATTCAATCCTGGGCTTTTGTTTGTTAACCTGTACTTTTATATCTTTAACCTGCCTGCCGGCAGGCAGGTCAACAGCAGTCCCGGGCGGACGAGCAATGAATTCCAGCCCTGCAGCAAGCCCTGAACGTTAGCGGCTATTTAAAAGAACCTTACGAAATTAAAAAGTGAAAGTGTGAATAGAATCAATATAGCTGTTTTTACTTTTTCTGTGGGGGTAGGTTGTGCAACTTTAGTTGGTATTTTTTCAAACTTGTATCATAAATGGAAAAAAGTAGATTCGTTTACAATTTTTGAAACTGGCGAACAAATTATTTTAAAGAACAACACGGTCACTAGCGTATTGAGCTCTATGACTTACTTTTTTAGCCTTTCTTCATTTTCCTTCATAATTGCAACTAATAAATTCAATTTATATTTTGAACTTGCAATTATATATCTAGTCAGTTTAGTACTTGCCATCTGGAACTTTGTAAAAAGAAAGAATTATGATATCGTCATAGATAAGGTAAATATGGAAATTATTTTAAAAACCAAATCCTACTCGCTAGAAAACTACACAATAGAGGTATCCCTAAATAGACGTTGGATTTCTGATGACATAACTTCTTATGGGCTTTATCTCAAAAACCAAAGCAATAAGTATGTTTTGATTTACGGTTATTCGATTTATAAAGACATAGAAAATTTAAGAAACAAGCTCTTAGAAAAAATAAACAGCCGCTAACATGGAGTTTTATGCAAGTTGGACTTGACAAACTTAACTTCAACCAACCTGCCTACCGGCAGGCAGGTTGCAAAGCGAGGCATTGATTCGGGCAGGACAAACATCGCTGGTCATTAGTTCTTAACTTCATCAAAATAATCCTGCCGGCAGGCAGGTTCAATCAGCAGCGGCCTGGGCGGACGTCCCCAAAGTATTCGGGATAATTCCCAACATGCATAAAGCCCCGAACGTTGCCTGCAATTTGTGTAAACCCATAGAGTGCTGCATCAGACAAAGTACAATGACAAAGCATTCTCAATTTATAGCGTCACTTCTATTAATACTTGCAACAGCAGGACAGACAATCTACGGTCAGACTAAAGCAATTACATTTAGGAATAATTTGAATGCTTATTACAATGACACAAGACCAAAAGATACACTTAAAGGTCTTGCAGGGTTTAGATTTTTTGAACCTAAAATAAACGAGATTACTTTAAATCCTGACGCAACGTTTGAATTTTGGAGCAGACCCAATGTGAGTTGCTTTACTTGGCATAGTTACAAAGGAACCTGGAAAAAGTATAAGGACACTTTGCTTTTTTATGACAACTATCAAGTTGACGAAAACGATACAAAAGCAACTTACAATAAAGGCTCAAAACAAGAGTTTTTAATAACCTTTAAAACAGACAAAGGCTCAATTTTAAAGAACAAAAGTATAAAAATTGAATACGAATATGACTTTGATGCTCACATAGACAGTCCTGAAAAGATATTCTCTTTGGATGAAAATAATTCAGTTGTTATTTCTTACAAAGACATTCCAAACTTTGACAAACTTGCTGCAATTAGAATAGAGTATCTTTTAAACTACACCGATAAAAGGTATAGTTATTTGACAGAGAACAAAACCATTAATCTTAAAGAAGGAGACGTTCCCAACATAATTGCAGTTGAATTTGTTGAAAAACCCAGGAAGGAAATAGTTTACAGGATCATCACTGCATTTGTAAAAAATGACGTTCTTAAAATTATTTCAAACTCTAAGACAAAAACTACATTACCTGACTACTATCGTGACATTGAATTTGAAGAGAGTTACAGTTTAAGCAAATAAACTACAGGCAACATTGGTATTTGCAAAAGCTGGGCAGACGAAAGCCGTGTTTCAGCTTTTGTTTTTCAATTTAGCTTCATATCGGGCAGGGCGTTATTAATTTAGCTAAGTGCAAATCATCAGTTTTTATTTATAAATTTAGCTTCAGGTAGCCGGGCGGACGGAAGTCGATTTCCCAGCCTTCGCAAATACCCGTTCGTTGGCGGTAATTATATAACCATCTCAATTAAACTAACATGACAAGACCAATCCCTTTATGGGTAACAATTGTTGCTGGCTTGATGACCTTAAGCATTTTAGCCTTTTCTATAAATCTTGCTTTTCATCCCAAAACGTTTTTTCCAGTTACCGATTTTTTGGCAAAAGATGTAAGGCATTTTACGACCATGTGGGCTATGCGACAATTTTCAATTGGAGCTTTACTTGCTTATTCGCTGATTAAACAGAGTATTCAACCTCTTAAAATTGCGCTATCATTATTGTTTTTTGTAAATGTGTTTACCATAGTTGAAGGTGCTTACATAAATAATACCTTTTTAATTGTGGAGTCAATAATTTATTGCTGTGTTTCAGGGATAATGATATTTGCAATAAACAAAAGAGAAAGTGTCTTGAAGTTGCAATTAGGCTAACTACCGCCAACAAAAAGTTTTGCTGCAAATGTGGCTGAACAAGCTAATATCAGCCAACCTGCCTACCGGCAGGCAGGTTGCAAATACAAGCTTCACTTCCGGCTGAATAAACATCACTGATCTTTAATTCTTAACTTCACCAATATATTCCTGCTGGCAGGCAGGTTCAATCAGCAGCGGCTATGGGCAGACGTTCCGAAAGTATTCGGGATAATTACCAACCTGCACAAAGCCCTGAACATTGGCTGTAATATTTTGGCATCCTACAATTTAAAATGACATTTATACGAAAAATATTACTTCTCTCCTTTTGCATAGTTTGTTTGACAAACTGTAATTCACAAATAACTTTGCCAAAAAATCTTGACGAAGCTATTTTGTATTTTCAGCAAAACTGGACAAAGAAAGAGTTAGACGATTTTAAGAAAAAATCTGAGAGTAATGCAGTTTCGGACTTGCATTTTGGAACAGGATTATGGATACGAAATAATTGGGTAAGAGGCGACCGTGACACCACATTGACAAATTATTTTCATTCATTTGGAATAGCTGATCCCGACGACATTTCAAGTATAATTTTGACATCGCTACATCGAAAGTTAAATAACAAAAGCATCAAGCTTGACAAGCAAGTTGAGCAATATAAAGCATATTGGAAACCAATTATTGATTGCGACGAGAAAGTTAAGGCAACAGCGTTGTTAAACTATAATAAATATAAAGTGGGCGACAACATTTCTATTTATATGCCAGTCAACGAAAACAAAAATGCAGTTATCTACGAATGTCCGGACATCAGTTGGGAATTTAAGGCAAACAAAGACTTACTTATTAAAGGACAACTTGTAAAAAAATATTTTATCAACGACACATCAAACGTTTTCTTTACACTTAAAATTACCGGTATTAATCATACTGACGTTCAGGTTTTAATGACACCTGTAAAGGTTGGTGACAATAAAGACTTTTCACTTCGTGGACTTAAACTCGACTAACACTACTGCCAACATCAGGTTTTGTTCAATTGGAGCCGTACGTTGAAACATCATCGGCAGTGCATATCCAGGCTTTATATTCAGCGAACGGAATTCTGCCGGGCAATAGTTCTAAACTTCGGCTTTTAGTTATAAATTTACCCCCTTAATATGCAAAGGATTTTTACGACACTTTTATTAACGCTTAGTTTGACAACTTATGGACAAAGGGGAAGGTGGAAACCATTTAAACTTTGTGTAATCAAACCAGACACTGCGTTTATTGACCAATCATTATTTAGCGACAGAGATAGCATTGAGGCCGACAATTTAAAATCCTACTATGCTTCATTAAAGCAAATGGAAGACCTTTTAAATTTTAAGGACTATTCAAAAGAAATGGAAAAATCTTTTCAGGAGACCCATGAGCAATTGAAAAAGCAAATTCCATTAATGAAAGCTCAAGAAGAAAACGTAAAAAAGTTTAAATACTTTCAAACGATTTCTCAATACTCAGCTCAAGTTTATAATTTCTATTTCAACGAGTATGAACCTTTTTCAACGATAGTTGAATTGTCAAATCAAAAAACAGACTTATCAAGTTTGAAAATTCTTACTGACACTTCTAAAGCAGACTATGTCGTTTTTTATAGCAACATACATACTATTGACAAAGATGGTTTACCAATGTTAAAATTGACAACATCGTTATATTCAAAAAAGGACAACAAAATTATTTTAACCAAAGAAACTGATGGCGATACAAATAGCAGAGGCGATATGTGGACTTGTGGCAATACCACTCTTTCTTGTTTATTAATAAATGGAGTCAGAACATCTACAGACGAAGTAGCAAGCGTATTGAGAAAAAAGCAGATCAGGAAAAAGTGATTTTCACTGCCTGCAACATGGGTTTTATGCAAGTTGGGACTAAGAAACTAAGTTCTGCCAAGTGTAAATCCAAGCTGTGGTTAGGGCGGGGCAAACAATTTTCAACTTTAGTTCTTAACTTCAACTTCATATTTTTACCTGCCGGCAGGCAGGTCCAATCAGCAGCGGTTATGGGCAGACGTTCCGAAAGTACTCTGGATAATTACCAACCTGCACAAAGCCCTGCCTGTTAGCGGCTATACAATTCGACGTACCAATTATCACAGGCGAAACGACACAATCTTTAACACGATAAACAATTTGAGTCAGAAGGTGGACACAAGAGTAGAAAGACTTTTAGAAGTATTCCAATCAAACGGCTGGACATTTATCGGTTCGGCTGAAGTGGTTTCTGATTGGTGGTTCACCGACGTTTTACATTTGACTTCCAAGTGGCGACCAGTAAACACAAACCTTTATTTAACACTGTTGACAGATCCACAAGACATTAAGGAAAAGATTGTGTGGTGTGTTAGTGTGTCTTCTGTTATACCAAATGACAGACATTGTTCGTACATCGGCCAAGTGACATTGAATGACATCAAAAAGATAGATCTAAACGAATTTGTGCAAAAGATTAATAAAATTGCATTGACCTAATGTGACAGTTGTTGAGACCCGAATTTGACTACTCATCCGAAGCACAGCAGGCAACATGGAGTTTTATGCAAGCTGGGACTGACAAACTAAGTTCTGCCAAGTGTAAATCCAGGCTGTGGTTAGGGCGGGGCAAATAATTTTCAACTTTAGTTCTTAAATTCAACTTTATATTCCGGCAGGCAGGTTCAATCAGCAGCGGCCCGGGCAGACATTCCGAAAGCATTCGGGATAATTACCAACCTGCATAAGGCCCTGTACGTTGTATACCATTTTAAAACGGCCTTCATTAACTTATAAGCTTTTAATTTTCACAAAGCAAAGCATATTAATAACACTAACAAATTTATTGACTCTTACAGCCTGCAAAACGAAAATGGACTATAACAAACAACCCAAAGTAGAACTTCATTTACATTTAGACTGCTCTTTAAGTTTTGAAGTAGTAAAGCAACTAAAACCTTCCATAAAGTTGGAAGAGTACAAAGAATCATTTATTGCACCAGCAAAATGTACAGACCTGGCAGACTATATTAAAAGAGCAATCAAAGGTTTTGAATTAATGCAAACCAAAGCGCAATTGCAACTTGTAACTTTAGACTTGTTTAAACAGTTAAAGGCAGACAATGTGTTATATGCGGAAATTCGTTTTGCACCATTGCAACACATCATGCAAGGCTTGACACCGACAGAAGTTGTTGAAGCGGTGAACGCAGCAACAGAAGAAGGGATTAAAAATTATGGTGTTGAGGCAGGAATTATTCTCTGCACTTTGAGACATTATTCAGAAGCACAAAGTATGGAGACGGTACAGCTTGTAAATCAATTCAAAGGTACCCACATAGTTGGGTTTGATATAGCAGCAGATGAAGCAGGTTTCCCAATTACCAATCACATAAAAGCTTTTGAATTTGCGAATGCCAATAACATACATTGCACAGCTCATGCAGGTGAAGCAAAAGGTGCAGAAAGTGTTTGGGAAACTTTAAAAAACTTTCATCCTTCAAGAATTGGACATGGAGTTCGTAGTGCAGAAGACATCGTGTTACTAACTTTTTTAAAGGCCAATAATATTCATTTAGAAGTTTGCCCCACAAGTAATGTGCAGACCAATGTTTTCAATAAAATTGAAGACCATACAGCAGACAAGATTTATAATGCAGGAGTTTCTATGAGCTTAAATACCGATGCAAGAACAATTTCAAATGTGACACTTGCTGATGAATACAAATTAATGGAACAAATTTTTCATTGGAACAAAGCGCATTTTAAAAAGTGTAACCTTGAAGCCATTGACCATTCATTTGCAAAAGCAGACATCAAAGAAAAAGTGCGTAAGAAAATTGAAGCTGCTTACTGACACAAAACGGGGTACAACATCGGGCTTGATGCAGGTAGGACTTGACGTTGTTGGCATCGGCAGCAGCTTCGGTTACGAACTGAACGTTAGTAATTTAGCTTTTAGTTGTTATATTCATCAGTTTTTCAACCGGCTTTTGTTCCGGGCCTGACGTTCAATAAATGGCTTACCTGCATAAAGCCCTTTTCGTTGTACTTTAGCTGACAGACAACCTTCCACAAAAATGAAAAAAAACTTTCTACTATTGATTATGGCTACAACAGGACTTTGTTCCTGCGGGCAATACAGTAAATCAACGCCAGAAACTGTTGATGTAGAAACTTATAACTCGGTAAGAAAATATGAGTATGCTGATTCTATGGGTAAGCGCCTGATAATAGAAAATGGTTTACCGAAAGGAGGAATGAAATATATTGACCCCAATGGTGATTCTTATAATTATGTTGTATTCTGGACACGGATAATCAATAAAACTGATAATACTCTTGAATTAAACATGAACGTTCCTGTAGATTCCTATGAGGTTCCGTCTTTACCAGGTAAATACTATAAAATATTAATTCCTGCCGACACAATGACACCTGAAAAAATTCCCTTGTCTGATTATGGTCTGACAGGTTTGGAATCTTTTTTAGATAATAATATTCATAAATCGTCTTCGTTAAAAAGAACTATTAACCCCAAAGAATCAAGTGGTTTTTATGTATTGCTGCTTTGCTTAACTGAAGGAGCAGGCGGTTTCCTGCGAACAGGACTTAGCCTGAAAGGGCAGCATCTTTTTTATAGAATTTCACGATACACCCCAACGCCACCAACACTATCACTAATAAACGAAAAAGAAATTCATTTTGGAAGTATTAATTTAAAAAATTTGATTTTACATAAATAAACAGAACGCCAGGGTACAACATTGAGATTTTGTGCAAGTTGGGCAGACGGAACAATAATTGCCAACCTGCATAAAGCCCTGTTCGTTGCCTGTTATTTTAAAATGACACCCAAAGAACTTATATCCCAGTCAAGACTTTTAGAAGTTTCAGAGATACCAAAACACCTGGTTGATACATTTGCATTCAAGCCAACTGAACCCTTGGAAGAAACTTCAATTGACCTAAATATTGATTTTAGAATAGAAGTCGTAGAAGAACTCTTACACGACTTTTCCAAAAAGGACTTACTATTGATAAGACAGCTTTACAAGGAAGAATTAGCTTGTGAACGTTTAATTTGGAGACACGACAACATTTATCAGCTCTCTTATTATTTGTTTGAGTTAGGACAGTTAGAGGATTGTTTTTTAATCTATGAAGCAAAATACCAAATTAAGCACATGGACATTGCTACAATGATGGACAAGGAAATGCTTACAGTTGGACACAATATTGATAAAGTAATTTCATTTGTATCACAAAAATTTAGAGACCCGGAAATTGCGGTAAAGTTTGATGGACTATTGGAGGAACTCAATGACTTAAAAGAAAACCCCGATTTTAACAACAGTGAAGAGTATAAAAAGTTTTTAAAGGGATATTTTCGGGGACACGATACTTCAGGGTCTATCAATGCAAATATGAAAGAGAGTGATGCCTATCTTAAACCGGTTTTTCCAACGATGAATTCCAGGAAACCGTGGTGGAAATTTTGGAGCTGACTTAAGACTAGCAGAAAACAGCAGGCAAGGATTGGTTTGACGATATTGTGGCAGAACGTTGTAACTTTATCTTCATCATCAGTTTTTCAATTAGGCTTCAGTTCCGGGCGGGCACTTTTCAAATGCCCCAATAACGCCAAGCCCTGTACGTTATATGTAATTTTATGAAACATTTCGCTGTAATCATTCTTATCTTCCTTGCGGCTTGTAATGACAAGGCAAGTAAGACTATTGCAGCTAACCCCAAAGCGACAATTAGCTTTTTTGGCGACTTCACTATTTGTGACACCTGCCAAATGACAATTCTTGTCCATCACGAAGAATGCACAACTTGTGGAGAAATAACTGTTGACAGCGGGGAGATTTATTTATCGAATGACCTTTTTACTTGATTTTAAATTTAATAACTGGGACAAAGTTGCATCTAAAAAGGGAATATTTGGACTATCCGATTAATCGCAGCCAGCTGCCAGCAAATGGTTTTGCGCAAGTGTTGCTGAACAATCTAAACTTCAGCATTTTTACATGGCCAGGCTGTGGTTCCGGTCAGGACAAACAAATCTGGAATTTAGTTTGTAACTTCAGCTTAACAAAATAGTCAACTGCGGTGCCGGACGGACAGTTGGGAAATCCTACACCAGCCCAAAGCCTTGCACGTTGGCAGTAAGTATGAAAATCTCGTTAATTTTAATATTATTGGTTTTACCTAACGTTGTTCTATTTGGACAATCAGCAATAAGCAACAAGGACACATCTTATGGTGCACACTATAGAACATTAAAATATAAGGTTACGACAAAAACTACATGGTCAAATAATAAAAATGCCGTGGTATTTGAAAATCAACAAAGATTCAGCTCGAATTATTTTGAAATAAAAGAAGATTCTACATTTATTTTCTTTTCGGTATATGAAGTAGGTTACTTACTGACAACAGGGAATTGGCAAAAACTTGATGATTCTACATATAGACTTGACTGGAATAAAGAAAGATCAATAGCACTTTGCAGGAATGAAAAAAAATATAAAAAATATTTTGTTCATAGTTTCCCTATGCCTTTACCTATTGATAATTATAAATTCATTAAAAGAGGAGACCTGCTAATTCCTGCAGATTCAAGATAACGTAAACTGCCGACATTGGGTTTGCTGCAAGGCTGGCTGGACATTTGAGCAACGGTCATTTTATCGCTGTTGTGCTTCAACCGAGCTGGAAGTACATTGCTGGGCTTTTGTTTGTTAACCTGTACTTATATATTTTAAAACGGGCATTTCTACCGGGCTAAACGTTCATTGAATTTACAGCCTTGGTAAATACCCAAACGTTACAAGCCATATTTAAAGACATTTTCAGATCATGAAATACTTACTCATTTTTCTTCCCTTTTTGGCTACACATTTAAAAGGACAAAGCCCCTTAACTTTTGATCATAGGTTTGTTGAAAGCGAAAACAAATGGGTGGTAATTCGTACAGATAAAGATACCGTAATGAATTTTGGATTTATTTACATAGACGCAGCAGCAGGACTAACCCTCAGTTACGAAGGTTCATTTACAATTGCTAAAGACGGGAAGTTTATTCCAAAGAAGTTAGACAATTTCGGCATAAAATATCGTTTAAAACCTAACAATGTAAGAGTCGCATTTATTCCTTCCACAAAATATAATGAACTGGAAATAACTGAATACCCGGATTGGTTAAAAATATATTCACGTGACACCACTTCCATTGAACACTTATACAGATGGGGCTTTTTATATAACAGCTATAATGAATGTGCAAAGGCCCTGACCTATCTGGATAGAGCACAAAAAATCAATCCGAAATTTAAAGGTCTTGAAGTTGAGCTTGCATTTTCATACAATTGCCTTAATAAATTTGATGAAGCGATCTCTGTTTTAACAGGTGCGATTGAAACAAATCCAACAGATGCTTATTTTTATAAGGAACTTTCTTATGCTCAAATAAATTTAAAGCAATTTGACAAAGCCATTGAGACCTGTAAAAAAGCACTCTCTGTTTGTACAGACACAAAATACCATACTGAAATATGTTATAATTTATTGCACGAACTTTATGTAAGTAAAGATAAAAAACGTTTCCATGAATGGTTAGCAACTGCAAAAAACTGGTGTAAGTCACAAGCTGATTTAACAGATAGTATTAAAACAATGGAAGAAGACCTTGCAAAATAATACGGCAGGCAACAAACGTTTTTTGCAATTGATACATGACGTTGAGGCAATCTCCGACAGTACATATCCGGGATTGATTCCAGGCGGGTTGTATTTTGCGTGGGTTTGTTAGTTAACTACGGTTTTTAGTTATTAATTTAGATCAGTTCCGGCCCCTACCGCAGATGCCCGATTCCATAACTGCACAAAGACCCGAATATTGGCAGTAAGTAATAGTATAACACGCCGTAGCGCCAAAAATCTTTTCCTCCATTTTGAACACGAAGAACTTTAATTTGGATACTACCCAGCTTGTTTATCTTCTCACCTTTGCACTTCACAATTAAATTACAGAATGATGAAGTACAGGATTTTAGGCAATACAGGATTGAAAGTTTCAACTCTTTGTTTAGGAACAATGAATTACGGAGGAAAGGGTTTCTTCAGCTATATGGGAGATCTGGACCAAAAAGCAGTTGATGAGCAAATTAAAACGGTAACGGCAGAAGGGGTTAATTTTATTGACACTGCAAACATCTATTCAGAAGGGCTTTCGGAAGTTATGATTGGTAAAGCAATCAAAAATCTTTCTATCAACAGAGACGATGTAGTGCTGGCTACCAAAGTAAGAGGCACTATGGGTAAAGGGCAAAATGACCTGGGGCTTTCAAAAAAGCACATTATCCAACAGGTGGAAGCCAGTTTAAAAAGGCTGGGTACAGATTATATTGATTTGTACCAGGTGCACACAGCCGACCCATTAACACCAATTGAAGAAACCATCAAAACATTAGACGATTTAGTGAGAAGTGGCAAAATCAGGTATTTTGGAGCAAGTAATATTTCAGCCTGGCAATTAATGAAAGGCCTGGCCTATTCGCAATACAATCATTTAGACAGGTTTGCTTCCCTGCAAGCCAATTACTCATTGGATGTAAGAGATGCCGAACGTGAAATAGTACCTTTGCTGCAAGACCAGAAAGTAGGCATGATGGTCTGGAGCCCTTTAAGCGGTGGTTTACTTACAGGTAAATACAAAAGAAACGGGCAAAAGGAAGAAGGCAGACTAAATAATTTTCCATTCCCACCCTTTCACGAAGAGAGGGCTTATGATGTTTTAGATGTGCTTTCGCCAATGGCAGAACAAAAGCAGGTTTCCATTTCTCAATTAGCCCTGGCCTGGTTGTTACATCAGCCTGTAGTGAGCAGTGTAATTATTGGTGCAACTAAAATTCACCAGTTGCAGGATAATTTAAAATCGGTGAATATTGAATTTACCACAAATGAATTAGACCAGCTTAATGAAGTAAGTAAACTGCCGCCTGAATACCCTGGCATTGTTTTAGAAGTAATGACAGCAGACCGAAGTTCAGGAACTGATTTTTTAAAGGCTTAAAATCATAAAACAATAAAGCAGGCAGTAAGAAAGCACTGCCTGCTCATTTAAATATGAATAATACACAACAAAATATCACTACCATAAATTCCATAAATGCGTTACATGCATTTATGCATTTGCCCGGCCCTTTAAACCCTTTAATTACAATTATTGACCATTCTGTTACAACAAATCATCAACAATTTCAGGATGAAAAATTACTGTTAGAATTTTATAATATTTCAATTAAGAAAAGTTTTAAAGGGAAATTAAAGTATGGAAAAAATCATTACGATTTTGATAATGGCACAATGTCGTTTATAGGCCCCAACCAGGTAATAAGCGTAGATAATGAGGAAAACAGGAATAGCGATGGCTGGTCACTATTATTTCATCCGGATTTAATCAGGCAATATCCATTAGGAAAAATGATTAAAAATTATGGTTTCTTTTCTTATGCAGTAAACGAAGCATTGCATCTTTCAGATGAAGAAGAAAAAACAATTGAAATAATTGTACAAAACATACAAAAAGAAATAAACTCAAGATTAGATAATTTTAGCCAGGACGTTATTGTTTCCAACCTTGAATTACTTTTAAGTTATTGCAATCGTTTTTACAACAGGCAATTTATTACAAGAAAAATGGCTGCAAACGATTTGTTGACCAGCTTTGAAAATATGTTGGAAAATTATTTTGTCAATAATACCCACTTAACATTACCCACCGTTGAAAAATTAGCGGCCGAACTGAATGTATCCGCTCCATATTTAAGCGATATGTTACGAAGTGTAACCGGACAAAGTACGCAACAACACATACACGGTAAACTTATTGAAAAAGCAAAAGAAATTTTAACTACTACTAATTTAACCGTCAGCGAAATTGCTTATCAATTAGGTTTTGAATATCCGCAATCATTCAGCAAACTATTTAAAAGTAAAACAACTTTGACACCACTTGAATACCGGCGCAGCTACAATTAAAACCATTATAGTCAATATTACCGTGCCAGACGTTGACCCCGGCTGTTGGCATCCCGGCAATTTGGTTTCGCCAGGCAAATAACTGTTTGGCTTTTTGTTGTTAACTTCAATATTATATTTCCCTCCCGCAGCAATACCTGTATGTTAGCGGCCATTATAAAGTAACATGCTGCTAAAAGCAAAATATTCTGCACACTATTAGTAACAAATAAAATAACGAGCATATGAATTTTACAAAGTTAGTGCCCAGTGTATTTTATACAGATCTTTCAGAAGGTCTTAAATTATTTGTCGACTGTCTGCAATTTACAATTGAACACCAGGATTTAAATTCTTCACAACCTTACTGTGTATTAAAAAAAGACGGGATAAGCATTATGGTTTTCCAGGATGCACAATTAGCGAAAGAACATAATCCTGAACTAAGGCTTGTAACGGATAATATTGCAGCAGTATATGCGAAAGTGGCGGCATCACATCCTCATCTGCTTCACCCCAATCTTGACAAAGTTACAATGAGACCCTGGGGCGCAAAAGAATTTGCCATTGCAGACAATCAACTCGGTATCAGGTTTCAGCAATGGTAACAATTGACTACCGTAAAAAACAACGAACTGCTAATAATGCTTTACTGCAAGTGGTGACCACCCTCTACGGATTTTAAATTGTAACGTCAACTATATATTTCCTGATGGTAAATCTGTTGACGTAATTAACCCCAAAGTTGTCGTATTTACACTGTACAAAATCCTGCAATGAACGCCAACTTTGTATTGCCAATAAAATATAAATAATTAAACAATGCTTTTATGAAAAGACTATTTAAGATACATGGTATTCTCAAATCAGCTTTAGCAATTGCGACAGTTTTTTTTGCAGTAACACAATCAAACGGGCAACAAATTAAACCTTCCGCCAGCGGCTACGCCCCTGCTAATGGCATCAGGGTTTACTATGAAATATATGGTGAGGGTAAACCTATCATTTTATTGCATGGTGCTTTTTATACGATTGAAATGAATTGGGGACAATTGATACCGGAACTGTCTAAAACACGGAAAGTTATTGCCATTGAATTTCAGGGGCATGGTCATACACCCTATTCAAACAGGAAATTAGACATTGTATCGCTTGCAAAAGATGTGGAAGGGGTATTGGATTACTTGAAAATTGACAGTGCTGATGTAGCAGGATACAGCATGGGCGGCTCTGTAGCTTATCAATTTGCTGTACAAAGCCCTAAACGATTAAGAAAATTAGTGATCATTTCTTCTACGTATAAAACAAGTGGCTGGTTGCCTTCAGTTAACAATGCATTTAACGAATTCAAGCCAGCGCTTTTTGATAATACGCCAATAAAAACCGCCTATTTTGCAGCAGCACCTGATACAACCAAATGGACAACATTTTTGAAGCAGATGTTTGATTTTGCAAAAGTGCCATTTAACTGTGGTGATGCCAATATTGCTAAAATTACTGCCCCTGTATTACTTATTTCGGGCGACAATGATGGATTAAATAAAATTGAGTTGATGAAGACATATAAATTATTGGGTGGTGGAATAGCCGCTGATTTGGCACCGATGCCAAAATCACATCTGGCGATTGTTCCTTCGCAGACCCATGTTGGCCTGATGATGGAAACAAAAACAATATCAGATTACCTAACCGACTTTTTAAAATAAGCACTGCCCGCTAACAAAGGCATTTGCATACAGTGGGGCCGTATAGTCAATTGCCTGCATTTTATCGATTACCATCAACTTTTATTTATAAATTTGGCTTCAGTTAGCAGGCATCCGGAATGCTATCTTCCCCACTCCGCAAAACTTTGAAAGCAATATAAGATGAATTTAAACAACCTGAATATCAAAGCATTTATTTCAATCTTTTTATTCGCATGGGTACACAATTCTTATGCGCAGGAATTGGCAATAAGATTTGACGATATAAACATTGCCCCATTTAACCATTCCGCTACAGACAAAGACAAACAACTTTACGATACAGCTTCTTACTTAATTAATACAGAACCCGGTGTTAAAAATTATGAGACATTTTATTTATTGGCCTGTTCAATGTGGAACTTAGACAAAACCGAAGAAGCAAAAAAAATATTCCTGAAAATAGTTAACTCAACCCAATCTTTTTACCAGGATACTTACTATCATTCGTCAGACATACCCGGAGACACTTCAAAAAATATTTATGGATATGGTAGTTTTACCTCTCATTATAAAAATGAAGCCAGTTTATATTTGACAAAAATATACATTGAAGAAAAATTATTTGACAGTGCTTATAGTTATTTAAATGACGCTGTTAAAAAGTATAAGGTGACTTATACTTGCGGTACAGGCTACAATTGGCAACAAGATAATTATCGTTTTTTATATGGACTTTGTTATGAAGGACTAAAAAAAGATAAAGAACTGTTTGACTTACTATTGCCCTACTGTTTTGACTGGCAAAATCAAATATTAATCAGAGCCATAAAGAGAAATTATTCAGATGCAGAAGTTAAAAAACACTTAAACAAAGCAATAAAATCAATTGTTTGCAAAGTTGACAAGAAAAGATCTTCATCGTTTGAAATTATTAATTATGGAAAGAAGAACGAAAAAACAAAAGAAATAAAATTTTATAGCGGGACGGGAAAAATGAATTTGTTTGGAAAAAACATTGACTTGCCAAGCCCTGAACTGAAAAATGGAGAACGACTGAGCAGGCAATATTATATTGCGCTATTCAAAGAGTCAGACTTTTATGAAAGCCTTTACAGAGCTGATTGATATTTCAGATAGCTTAAGATACGCTTTGGCAATATGGCGTGGCAGTGAATATATGGTTAACTTTCTATTTCCTGTTGGGCTTCTGTATCGGGCTTCCGGCGTGCTGAACATACTTTGATAGCGGTTGTGGTCCCTACGTATCGTGATATATATTGCATAGCTTTTTAACAACAAAAAACTATACTGCTTTGCACTCCTGCACATTGTGCGTATATTTAATCACCGGATTTTTTCAAACTCCCCTTTGGACAAAAGAAGGTAAAGATTTTGATAAAAATTCCAAAAAAGCGATACCAGTTGAAGAACAATTCAAACTCAATATTTATTTTAGAAAACAACTGAACATTGATAAATAAAAACAACCACTAAAAGTAGCCCTGTACAAATAACCTTCAACGACAGTGGAATAAAATTATCCGTTTCCTTTAATAACAAACAGTAAGCAAGCTTGTATTTTTATTTCCTGTTTTTATTTAGTTTTATGAAATAATATCCTGCGAAGCCCGGAGCATTAAAGCACTAACTGTAAAACATAACCGAAATATGGAAATTATCGAACATGCTTTTGAAGACTTTTTTATAACCACTGATAAAAACAAACTGGATATCACCGCCATTCACCACTTTTTATCCGTCCATTCCGGCTGGAGTGATAATATTCCATTTGACAGGGTAAAAACTTCTATTGAGCATTCTTTAAATTTTGGATTATTTCATGATCATAAACAAATAGGATTTGCAAGAGTTATTTCCGACTTTTCAACCATCGCCTATTTAGGCGACATTTATGTGCTGGATAATTACCGGGGGCAGGGGCTTTCAAAAAAACTGATGGATGTTGTAATGAGCCACCCCGATTTACAGGGCTTAAGGCGTTGGATTTTGCTGACCTCAACTGCAGACTGGCTTTACGAAAAGTATGGCTTTACTAAATTACCAAAGCCCGAATTGTATATGGAACTTTTTAATCCCGGGGTTTATGCCATTGAAAAAAACACAAAAGATTAAATTGCCACAACGCTGCCAGGGCGTAATGTTTTATGGGCCCCTTCCCTGCTACCTGTATAAGTTGAATTGCCCTGGTTACCGGGAAACGGCAAAATATGTACATTTATAGTATGACAGCGTATAAAAATTTTTTGCTGAAAAATAAAGCAACCATACTGTATGCCATCAGCCTGGCTTTTCTATTGTTGCTGTTGAAATGGCTGGAACTTCGTTTTATATTATTCGACCATTCGTTTGAAATTTATACCGGGCTTATTGCCATTATTTTCACGGCCCTGGGTATATGGCTGGCCATAAAACTGTCCAAACCCAAAACCACCACTATAATTGAAACCGTTGTGGTGGAAAAAGAAGTGTATGTAGCTGCCGCTGATACCCTGCCGGGCAACCAGTCGCCCTTTGTTGCAGACACGGCAATGGCCGCTCAACTTGCAGTAAGCAAAAGAGAGTTGGAAATATTGACGTTACTGGCACAGGGGCTCAGCAACCAGGAAATTGCCAATACCCTTTTTGTTTCTGTAAGCACTGTAAAAACGCACCTGCAGCATATTTTTGAAAAGCTGGAGGTGAAGAGGCGGATACAGGCCGTGGAGAAGGCCAAAAAATTACAGCTTATTCCGGCAGGCGTATGATAATCCCTGCTACTTTAGTATGAAAAAGAGCGGAACAGCAGAAAAATAGCCGAAAGTATGAGTGCAAAAAGATAATCCTGCCTGATTTTTACAGCATTAAACCAAAACTATTCAAATGAAAAAAGTAGTACTTGTTTACGGTATCATCGCAGGACTGATTGTTACCGGTATGATGGCTTTTTCCACCGGCTATTATTGTGCCAAAGGAGATTTTGAAGGCGGAATGATCTATGGTTATTCCGCCATGATCATTGCTTTTTCGATGATCTTTGTGGGCATCAGATCTTTCAGGGATAAGCACAACGGGGGCACCATCAATTTTGGCAAAGCATTTAAGACCGGCCTTTTTATTTCCCTCATCGCTTCTACAATATATGTGATAGGCTGGCTGATCAATTATTATTGCTTTATGCCCGATTTTATGGATAAATATGCTGCAGTTATGCTTGATAAAGCAAGATCCAGCGGCATCAGCGCAACTGAGCTGGCAAAGAAAACAGCTGATATGACGCAACTGAAGGAATGGTATAAAAATCCTTTGTTTGTGATATTGCTGACCTATGTGGAGATACTTCCCGTAGCCATCGTTGTAACCCTTATCAGTGCCCTTATACTTAAAAAAAGCACCCCCAAACAAATACAAACTGCATAGCCAGATCCTTTTGTGCAGGATACCAGCGGGTGCAAGGCAAATAACCGGGTGCAAAAACGGATTTCTGCAATGCCTGTTTATAAACTTAGCCCCAGGTGTGCAACAGGCTTTAAATGTGAATAGTAAAACATAGCTATTTCATTTTAAAAATATAATTTTATAACCGATGAAAAGAATATCAGTTTCGTTAACATTAATTGCAGTTTCGTTTTTATCAGGCTTTGCCTTTAATACATTACTCTCCAACAAAAAAAATACAACCATGAAAAAAGTAACAGGAATAGGCGGCATTTTCTTTAAGTGTAAAGACCCCAATAAAGTAAAAGAATGGTATAACACACATCTTGGTTTAAATGCAGGGCCCTACGGTGCAAGTTTTGAATGGCGGGAAGCTGATGATTCATCAAAAAAAGGGCTTACACAATGGAACGTAAATTCTGAAACTGCAAAACTGTATGAACCATCGGCAAAAGATTTTATGATCAATTACAGGGTGGATGATTTAGCAGCATTGGTGGAAGAATTAAAAAAAGAAAACGTCACTATCCTGGATAAAATTGAAACCTATGACTATGGAAAATTTGTTCATATTTTAGACATTGAAGGAAATAAAATTCAATTGTGGGAACCTAAGGAGTAACATTAGCTTTTGCTACACCTGGCATTAAAATACCGGGTGCCGGGGCGATATCAATTTCAGCAACTGCAACCAGGCAAATAAATTTTTAAACCAACTGCAACTGGTTTGCAGCCATAAACATAATATTAAACCAAACAGGTGCATTTTGAAAGATGGAAACAGCAACTCAACTTGCCAATAGGTTCAAAGAAGTTCTATTAGATGGCCGATGGATTGCCAATACCAATTATAAAGAACAGCTCACCCAACTTACCTGGCAACAGGCAGTTAAAAAAAACGGATCGCTAAATACCATTGCTGCGCTTACCTTTCATATTAATTATTATATAGCTGGCGTATTGCATGTTCTGGAAGGTGGCAACCTTGAGATAAGAGACAGGTATAGTTTTGATATGCCGCCCGTTCAATCGCAGCAGGACTGGGAAAAACTATTGCAGGAAATGTGGATGAATGCAGAAAAGTTTGCGATACAGGTGGCACTTATGACAGAAGAAAAATTAGCGCAGGTTTTTACTGATGAAAAATATGGCTCTTACCGGAGAAATATTGAAGCCATCATTGAACATAGTTATTATCATTTAGGACAAATTACTTTACTCAAAAAAATATAATTATAATTACAGTCCGCCTGCACAAACTTCCCGGCAAAAAAATAAAACCTTCACCGATGAATAAATACAAAAACCTGTACAAATGGATGTTGATACCAATGGTGTTTATGCAATTTGGAATTTTTAAAGATTACTGGGGCGATTTTACAGATAATGCATGGTCGGTGCACATACATTACTGGACGGGTACCGTTTGGTATATCTACCTGATCATTCAACCCTGGTTTGCCACGCATGGCCAGATGGCGAGGCACAGAACAAATGGGATGATCGGTATGTTCCTTGCCGGTGGCGTTTGTTTAACTGCATTGAGTATGATGAACAGGGACATTGCAAACTCCAGGATGGCAATGGAAATGCCTGACAGGTTTGGCCCCTTTCAGCCCTGGTTCTTTTATGGTGTAGCGGTGGTGGAAATTGTAATGATGACAGCTTTTGGGTTTGCAGTAATAAAAAGTATCATTCACCGCAAAGAATTAGAAAACCATGCCTGGTGGCTGATATCCACCGTATTTATCATTATGATGCCGGCACTTGGCCGTGGCATACAAAACCTGTATGTTGGTATGCATGGCAAAGACTGGCCCAACATCAATATTATTATTCCAATTTACTTTACACAGGTGCTCATCATAGCAATGCTGCTTACCGGCGCCTGGAAATATGGCAAACTTAAACACCCTGCCACGTATCTTGCAGTAGCGGTAAATCTTTTTATATTCTTACTGGAACCAGTTGGCAGATCAGCGGCCATGCAGCATTTTTTAAAAACCGTTGTAAAGGGTTGACAGATCAACCTATTTATGCCTGCTTTTTTATTTGAAGCATGGTTAAATTATTTTAAAGCCTGTAAGTAATACAAAATGGCAAGATCAGATGCTGTATGGTGGCAACCAATACTAAAAAAAACGATCATTGTTATCCTGTTACTGCTGACCGGCCTTTTTATTTTCTCCCGTTTAAGCAGTACGGTTACAAAAAACCTGGATACATACATTTACAACCTTCCGTTTAAAAAAGGAACAAAGTGTACAATTGTACAGGGTTACGGAGGATTATTTTCGCATAAAAATATCGCCGCCCTTGATTTTAGCATGCCCGAAGGAACCCCAGTATATGCCGCAAGAGAAGGTGTTATTTACAACTACAAAGATGACAGCAATGAAGGTGGCCCTTTTCCCGGATATGAAAAGAAGGCCAACTATATTATTATACAACATCCTGATGGCAGCTTTGGCTGTTACTGGCATTTGAAAAAAGATGGTGTGCTGATAAAAAAAGGAAGTGTAGCTAAAGGACAGTTGATTGGTTACAGCGGTGCCACAGGGTTTGTATTAAGGCCACACCTGCATTTTTCTGTAAAAAGAAAATTAAACTATGCCATGAATTCATTTGTACAAACAAAATTTAAAACCACCAATGGCATCCGGCTATTAAAAAATGGCGAACTTTACGAAAGGCCGGCTGACTAAATTAATGCTTAATAAGAGCATAAGAATTAACCCCTGTTATTTAAAATTCACCTTCATCAAAAAAATTACCACCATATTATTATTGCTTTTGTGGCAGCAAACCTTTGCACAGGCAAGCAAGACTGATAGCAGTTTTTATTTATACTATGGCGTAGCCGGATTAGGATCTAACCTGGGCAATTTTGAGCCAACACTCAGAATTTATGGTCACCATTTCATTTACACCAAAGAACAAAACAGTTGGTGGGACCAAAGAAGTATAAAAAAAGAATTGCTCCGTAAAGGAACAATCCGCCAAAGCACTATTGATTCTATTCTTACAATACTACAGGGCCTTAAAGACACCACAATTTACAAAACCAACCCGGGCATATTAAGCGGAGGCATCACCTATGTTGCCATAGCACAAGGGAGAGACACCGTTAATTTCACCTTACACAACACTTCCGATACCAGGATCATTAAAATAGTTGACATCATAAACACATACCTACCCAAAAATAAAAAACTGTATGAATCTGCTGATGCCATAAAAAGAGAAGAAGCGTATTGGATACGATTAAGTAACGAGGCGATGAAACAAAATAAAGACAGCATAAACAGGAAACAATAAAATGTTATGAAAGACCTGTTAAAAATACTGATCGTTTTAGGTACACTTTTAATAAATGCTTTCCTAATCTATGCTTTATTGTATAACCCCCTCAGCCAGGTAATGATAGATAAAAATCAGCCTTACCGTATCCCTGATTCAAATATCATTGTTAACATTGTTACCTTTTCCATTATAGGGTTACTCATTATTACATCTGTACAATTAGCAAAAAAAGTATATCGTACACAAAAAATATTTTATCCTGCCCCGTTACTTACCGTATTGGTTATAGCCACAATTTTTATAGTAATGTTTACGGCCGAAAAATACCCAAGCTCCATATCGCAATATGAAAAAGATGGCTACTTTTATAAGATAGAGATCTGGTGGAATACACGTGCCAATACAAGTACTTACAAAAGATGGAAAAGCATATATCCTTACGATGGCAGATCCGATACAGATACCATGCAATACCAACTGGACAGTATTTCAAAATCCAAAGACCATTAACCGAACCAATAAATTATTCCATGAGTTTTTTCAGCAAATTATTTGGTACAAAAAGTAAACCAGCCGGTGATGGCCCGATGCCAACCCGGTCACTCAATCTTCAGTTTACGCCAACTCCCGGCAATGGCATCCGCTTTGCCCAACAATTTATTGATGCGGTAAACAAAAACGAGCATACAATACTTGATTATTCGGAGGATACGATCAGTTTTGTTGACCGGTTTTTGCAACGGTTCAAAAATGAAGGATTAACGGTGAATGATTTTGCAGAGACTATTTTTGTGGCCGGCAGTTATGTTGGCCAGGTAATGGTAATAAACCATGATGGAAAATGGATCAGCCAGGAAGAAGTGCAGTTGCCCGAAGGGGTAAACATGATGCCCATAGTTGTACAATTACCCAATGGCAACATTGCCGATCCTATTGCAAAGGCATTTAAAAGATTCCACTATGGCAATGCAGAAAGCGTAAGTTATTTTTACCGGTTTTTTACTGCCGGCAAGGCCTGACCAAATAAATCAAGCAACCCTGAATAGAAAAAATGTTACCCATTACAGGCATGATAATAAGTAAAAAAAGAAAGTCGGAATTGTTATACATTACATGAAGCATTACCTGGCCATAACATGCATATTTTCCTGGTTGTTTTTTTCCTGTCATCAGCGGGATAAAAAATCATTGCCTGCGGTGTTAAAAAAAGAAAGCACCCCATACGATAGCAGCAAAACAAAAAACACCACTGAAGAAATCTTGAAGACAATTCCTAAATACATTAAACCTGTTTTTGGTTACCGTTTTATTATTACAGGCGATTTTGATGGCGATGGCAAAAAGGAAAAACTTATTGAACATTTTTTTAGCGGAGTGGATAACAAAGAAACCAATAAATTTTACGACGGCTTATCCGACTATGACCAGCTTGTTGCATTAACGGTAAAGAAAGAGCCCATCTCATTCGTTTTGTCAGACAATAAAAATATTGATACATTAAACATATCTTCAACCAGCCAATTGCTCGGCCTTTCCTTGTTAAAAAATGAAGGTGATTTAAATGGAGACGGAACGGATGAAGTGTCTTATGTAATCAATTGGGCTGACTGGTCAAACTTAAATACCTGGCATATAGTAACCTGTAAAAATAAAAAATGGCAGGAACTGTATTCCTTTTCTATCCGGGACTGGCAGCTACCCGACCTTCCGGAAACGTTCACTCAATACGGTTTATCCGGCCTTGAAAATAAAAATGTTGCCCTGCCAAATGATACCGTTAATAACCGCATAGAAAAAGAGTTTACTGACTTTAAAGGACTTGTAACAAAAATTAAGAACAATACGATCCGGATCATCTTCATGAATGATGAGGCTGACCTTGATACCATGATGGTGAATTTGAAACGAAAAGAACCTAGGCACAACATCAATTAAAACCATTGTGGTATTGTTGCCATAAATTTTAATTATAACTTCATTTAAAATAAAAAGGCTCAAAAATTGAAATGTTTACTATCACTGCTCCTGCTACTATTTGTTATTGGCTGCCAAAACCAGCCGGCCAATACCATTGCTGATACAAGACTTAAAGACACCATCATAAAACACGATACGATTTATATCACTGATAATAAAGATGAGCACTGGCAGGACAATGCCGGTTTTAATTTAACACACGATCCGGATAAGGACAGTATCTGGGGCAAGCCTGTAAGTTATTATTTAAACGACCCGGAATGTGTAAGCATTGCATTTGAATTTTACTATGGCTATTTCAGGCCAACTGATAATGGCGCCACAGATGAATTATTAAAATATGCCACCACATCAAATAAAAAATTACGGCCTTTCTATCGCTGGTGCCTGGATAAAACAATTGAGATCTCAGATGGTGCACTATCAGAACATGTAGGAACACCGGCAATAAATTATGTAGAAAAATACCCCAAAGAATTTTTAGCATTTATTGACAGTGATACCGGTAAAACAAAATATAACAACTGGACAAGTGCTATAGCTTACAGTGGCTTTGATACCAACAACCCAAAAGACCAGGCACAGCAAACAAAAGACTTTTTAAATACCATGAAAAAGAATTGTGTTGATTGCGATGCCGCAACGTTGCAACGAATAGAAAAACTGGCAAAAGATTGTCATGACTAAATTGTAAAGTAAAAACTTCAAATAACCACAGCATCAATTTATGAAGTTTATTGTATCAGCGATATTATTCCTTATGTACTGTGGCTCTTCAGCAGGCCAGGCTTTGCCTGTTGCCAAAAGCTACCATTATTTTTCAGAAGAAGAAGAATGGCAATTAAAAATTGTGGATTTTAAAACTGTTGAATTATGAGCAAGACCATACAATGAAAGTTACTCTCTTGTGGTGGATGGTAAATGCGAATTAACAGACAGCACGATATGCTTTCTGTTTGACAGTTCTGTAACACGAAACATGATTTTAAAAGATAGTCACTGCGGCCCGAATGTAAAGGAATTTATCAACGGCAATACTTTTAAAAGAGAAAATGATTACATCATTCCCAACCATTGCACTACCGGAAATAAAAGTGAACATCCGGGTATTTCGAAAAAGAGTTATTATCAGCAGGTTGAACTGAATATGGGTGGCACAAAAGTTGAACTGAAAAATAAAAACCAATATATTTTAACGGAATATTCCTGCAAGGGGCATTGGGTTGAAAAAGGCAGGTATATACGATCCGGCAATATCTTAGCACTTAAGCCCAATAAAAAAAGTCCGGCTTTGTCAGGCTTCCTTATGGATGGAGGTGTCATTTATGCAACCAATCATTTCCTCATCTCAAAAAAACTGCAACCCACTACCCAACCCGAAAAATATTCAAAGGAAGAAGTGTTTCTTTATTTCCTGCAACAGTAATTATATGGTACCACATATTCTTGATATCATCACTCAAATTAAAACTGAGCAGAACAGGCTTGATATTACACTTAATAAAAAAGCCACAGCGGAAGAAATAGCGCATTTTGAAACGATCAAAAACATACAACTCCCTGATGACTTTAGAATTTTCTATAGCTTTTGTAATGGGTTTGAAACAAATGATTTTATGTTCAGAATTATTCCTTTGTATGAAATAATTGACAATATACCCGACCGGCACCTGATCAAAAAGCAGGATTTTCATTTTGCAGAATACATGATTTATAGCGATATGTGGACTTTATCAATTGCGCCCGATGACAAAAACAGTTATGCTATTTATAATAAGATGAATAATGTAGTTACCTTAACCAACTACCTCGCAGAATTTTTAAAAGTATTTATTACAGGAGGCGTATTTGACGGCCTTTACACATGGCGGGAACGAATTAAACGAACCATTAAATAAATTACTTGATGAAAACCAGGTCACTTTTGCTTTACCTTTTTGTTACCGCAATTAATATGTTCCTCATTATACCTGTGCTGTTCTCTCCGTTTATTGTTGCCCCCTTACATCTGCTTATCTTTTTTTTATCTTTCGATTGGTTGTTGAAGAAAAAAATGTTTCAATCGCAATGGAATAAAATATTATTTGCGGCCATTCCTGCATTTGCCCAAATGCTCGTTGTAGTTACTGTCTTTTATGAAGATACTTTCACCCCTGCCGCACTGTTAAATTTTTTAAGCAGTTTCTTCATAGCATTATTTTTTATCTTCTGCTCAATTGAGTTTGGAATATTGTTATCAATGTATTCAAAATATGTACAGCGGCAAAATGTGTGAATGATGTAAGTTTTTAAAAAAGTTATGTAACAATCCGGCATTAAAAGCAACTCATCTTTGATTTTCTCATTTTACTTATCTATACAATCTTAAACCCGACACACATTATGACCATCCAGATAAACACCGACAAGAATTTAACCGTACATGAATCATTTAATGCTAAACTGCACAGCCTGCTATCAAAAGAATTAAACCGATACAGTGAAAATATCACCCGCCTGGAAGTACATCTTTCTGATGAGAATGGCAATAAGGAAGGACAGAACGATAAACGTTGCATGATAGAAGCCAGGATAGAAGGCCGGCAGCCGATAGCAGTAAAGGATCTTGGCAACACCCATGACCTTGCCATTAGCGGTGCTATTGAAAAACTAAAATCAGTACTCAATAGTTTACTGGGCAAGCTGAGTAATCATTAAACCACCACTATCCGGATTTTAAGTCATCCCGTTATATTAATGCCATTCCCTTGCAATAACGCAAAGTTTGAAATTCGCAATCGAAAAATTTATTTATTTTCTGCAACTAAAGTAAATACTACTTCATCTTACTATAATTAAGTCGGTCGAAAAAAGGTATTAAAACAGGCTGTACGCAGAAATATCCGACGTTTTCCAGGTGACTTTATGTTTGAAATGAATGCAAAAGAATTTGAAAATTGGAGGTCACAAAATGTGATCTCCAAAGAAGATCTGCAGGGCCTCCGTTATGCCCCTTTTTGTTTTACGGAGCAAGGTGTCACAATGCTATCTTGTATATTAAACAGCGAAAGGGCAATAGATGTAAATATACAGATCATAAGAATTTTTACTAAAATGAAAGAAATGCTTCTGGCACCTAAAGACATTTTATTACAATTACAAAAAGTAGAAAATAAATTAACCGCTCATGATGAAGATATAAAGCTGATATTTTCTTATTTGAAAAAACTGCTTAATCCTCCGCAGGAACCGAGGCAACATATTGAATTTAAGCCATAGCATAATAAAAATTAAAGCCGGTGATTCGCAATGAAAGCAGGTTTTTATAAACTCATTCTTATCAAGCCAGTTCCGGCTCTGCCTGTTTATTATATTTATTCCTGTACTCCACCGGCGTTAAACCGGTGATCTTTTTAAATATGGTACGGAATGCCTTGGTATCGGTATAGCCCACATCAAACATCACTTCATTGATATTTTTACGGCTGCTTTCAAAACTTCTTTTTGCCGCTTCAATTTTTACACGCTGCATATATTCCACCACGGTATTATTGGTAGCTTTTTTAAACCGGCGTTCAAAACTTCTGCGGCCGATAGCAAATTTATCCGCTAATGTATCTACCGTAATTTTATCAGAATAATTATCTTCAATAAACTCCTGTGCTTTTTTTATTGCATCATCCTCATGCTCTTTTTGCCCCTGGAACATCATAAAAGCATTCTGGCTGGTACGGTCAATTTCAATAGCAAAAAATTTAGATGCCAGTATAGCAACATCACGGCTGGTATATTTTTCTACCAGGTACAATAATAAATTCCAGTAACTGTTGGCACCACCGCTGCTGTACAACCCCTGCTCTTCGGTAATGATACTGCCATCAACCAATTCCACATCCGGAAACATATTTCTGAAATCATTGGCAAACAACCAATGTGTACTGCATTGCTTGCCTTTTAACAATCCTGTTGATGCCAGCAAAAAAGCGCCTAAACAAAGCGAAGCCACTTCTGCCCCGTTGGCATATTGTTCCTGTATCCATGGAATCATTTCCTTATTCAGCTCTATCGCATTTTTAATATTGCCCGACAATGCAGGAATAAAAATGAGGTCTGTTTTTTTTACCTCTTTCATCAAAACATCTGCATGAACAGAAAACGCACTGTTCTCTATTTTTACCTCCGGTTTTATCGCCACTAATTTTACATCAAATAAAGCTGCTTTACCTGTAGATTGTAAAAACTGGTTTACCGCGGTAAACAAATACCTCGGGTCCGCAATGGCTTCAATAACTGAAGATTCCGGTACTAATATTGATACATGTTTCATTGGTTCAATTTATCTGTCTGAGCAATTTTAACTCACTAAAGGTAGAAAAAACTTCTGTCGTAATCAACCCCTTGTATTGTCGTTTTTGCACATTACAGGTTTTATTTAAGCATTGTATGTTTGTATAGCAATTAAAACTCAGCTCATGGAAAAATATTTTATAGATAGTGACATCAAAACATTTTATGTTGCTGCCACATCTTTTCCCGACGGCGTTTTAAAAGCACACCAGGCATTACATGCTTTATTGCCAGCTACCAAAGACAGAAATTTTTTCGGCATTTCATTTCCCGGCAAGGCAGGTCATATTACTTACAAAGCAGCCGTAGAAGAAAGTTATGCAGGAGAAGCAGAACAATTGCATTGCGAAATATTCATCATACGCAAAGGGGCATACTATAGCCAGGTAATAAAAGATTTTATGAAAGATGTAAGCGCTGTAGGAAAAACCTTTCAGCAATTATTGCAACATCCCGGCCTTGACAAAAATGGCTATTGCCTGGAAATATATCCCAATGAAAAAGATATTATTTGCCTGGTGAAACTAAATGATAATGATTGAGGTTTTTAAAACGGATATTACCTGTGCCGATAAGGCAAAACAACTGGTAGAAGAAATACACCGGGCCTTTAGCTGCTACAAAGCCAATTTTGACCTGGAAGATTGCGACAGGATATTACGTGTGGTCAGCAGCAATGGCAATATCAACAATAGCTTTATCGACTGGTTAAAAAAAGCCGGCTGTAATGCCGAGGTACTGGCAGAAGATTAAAATACAATACGCTAAATAAAAAATAATGACACAAATTAATTCTTACTTAACTTTCAATGGCAATTGCAGGGAAGCCATGACATTTTATAAAGAATCGCTTGGCGGAGAATTAAATTTACAAACAATAGGCGATTCTCCCCTGGCAGATAAGATGCCTGCAAAAATGAAAGATTGTATTTTGCATTCCACCCTTACCAACGGTGCACTATTGATCATGGCATCGGATATGGTGGGTGACAAAGGATTAATAAAAGGCACGGCGGTTTCATTAATGCTTAATTGCAGCAGCGAAGAAGAGATCAGGGATTTTTATACCAAATTATCCGACGGAGGCGAACCCACTCATCCATTAGAAACTTCTTTCTGGGGCGCTTTATTCGGCGATCTTACAGACAAGTTTGGTAACCAGTGGTTATTGCATTACGATAAAAATCAGCAATAGTAACCAGCGGCACAAAAAAATTAATTATCATTTAAAATAAAAATTACAAATGAAAAAGACAAAAATTCTGTACTGGGTATTCACAGCACTATTCGGCGCCTTTATGTTATTCTCTTCCATACCCGATATCATGCTTTCTGCAGAGGCGGTAACCTTTATGAAGCAATTGGGATATCCTAATTATTTCACAGTATTTATCGGCGTGGCAAAAACATTGGGCGTAATTGCAATTGTAATTCCCGGGTATCCAAGAATAAAAGAATGGGCCTATGCCGGATTATTTTTTGATCTCATCGGCGCAATATATTCAATGCTGTCTGCAATGCCTTTTGATCCGCAAATGTCGTTCATGCTGTTGCCGGTTACATTGGGTATTTTGTCTTATGTATTTTATCATAAATTAAATACGGCTAAAAATTAATCACTATTAAACTTATAACGATGTCATTCCAGGCATATATCGATAATATAAAAGCCAAGACAGGCAAAACGCCTGAGGACTTTAAAAAACTGGCCACAAAAAAAGGTTTGCTTACAGAAGGTGTTAAAGCCGGAGAAATTGTGGCCTGGCTGAAAAAAGATTTTGATCTGGGGCACGGGCATGCAATGGCTATTTATGCAACTTTTAAAGGCAAGAAAGAATAAGTACCTTACTGCCCCTTTAACAACCTAAAAAAAACATCATGACTATTCTATTGTACATCCTTTATGCAATTGGTGCTATTATTGTATTATTCTTACTGGTTGCTTTAATAACAAAAAAAGATTTCAGGTTAGAAAAACAGGTCATTATTGATAAACCTAAAGATGAGGTATTCAATTATCTTAAATTAATAAAGAACCAGGAAAAATATAGTGTATGGGTAATGAAGGACCCCAATATAAAAATTGTATATACAGGTACTGATGGCACTGTTGGCTTTATTTCTTCGTGGACAAGTGCAGATAAGAATGTGGGTATTGGTGCGCAGGAGATCATTAAAATAAGTGAAGGGGAGAGTATGGATGTGGAGATCAGGTTCAGGAAACCTTTTGAAGCAACCAATTATGCACACACTGATGTAACCGCTCTTTCAGCTACACAAACCAAAGTAAGCAATGTATTTACGGGTAAACAAAAATTCCCGCTGAACGTGATGAATGTATTTATGGATAAGTTAGTAGGAAAAGATATGCAGCAAAACCTGGTGAACATGAAAAACAATATTGAAAGGCAATAAATTGCAGAGTTGCTTTCAGATGTCACGTAGTGCATAATGTTTGCCACCAACAACACTAATTTACACCAATCGGATTTTCTATTTCGTAAAAATCGTGGCATTAGTGGCAAAAAACAGAATCGTAATAAAAATTTAACACTAAAACATATAACATGAACAACAATATTCATCCCTGCATCTGGTACGATGGCAATGCCAAAGCTGCCGCTGAATTTTATTGCGGCCTTTTCCCCGACTCAAAAATTACCGCTGATACGCCAATGGTAGTAAATTTTCAATTGAACGGACAAAAGTTTATGGGCTTAAACGGAGGCCCGATGTTTAAATCCAATCCTTCCATTTCGTTTATGGTGATCAGTGAGTCGGACGAAGAGATCAACATGCTATGGGAAAAACTAACTGATGGCGGCATGGTAATGATGGCACTTAACAAATACGACTGGAGTGAAAAATATGGTTTTTGCCAGGATAAATTTGGCCTCGCCTGGCAGATCATGAAAGGAAAGTACAGTGATGTAAACCAGAAAATAACCCCCACTTTTTTATTTGTGGGCAACAACTATGGCAGGGCCGAAGCCGCTGTAAAATATTACACCAAAGTGTTTCCTGCATCTTCCATCAATGGTATTTTATTATACCAGGAAAATGAAGGTGCTGAGCAGGCCGGTAAAGTAAAACATTCGCAGTTTATTATAGATGGTAAAGTATTTATGGCAATGGATGGTTTTGGCAATCATAACTTTGCTTTTAATGAAGCCATTTCATTTGTAGTGGAATGTAAGGACCAGCAGGAGATAGACTATTACTGGAATACGCTTACCGCCGATGGAGGAAAAGAAAGTATGTGCGGCTGGCTGAAAGACCCCTTTGGTGTATCATGGCAAATTATACCAGCAGTGCTGGGTAAATTAATGAGTGATCCTGCAAAAGCCGGTAAAGTAATGCAGGCATTTATGCAAATGAAAAAGTTTGATATTGCTGCATTGGAAAAGGCGGCAGAATAATTTTTTATTTTTAAAACCTGTTGTTATGGCAATAACAAAAACCGCAGCACCGGAAAATGTTGATGCATATATCAAACAATTTCCGAAAGATGTACAGGCTGCTTTGCAGCAATTGCGCAAAACTATAAAAGCTGCTGCGCCAAAAGCAGCAGAAGTGATCAGCTATAAAATGCCGGCCTATAAATTAAATGGCATGCTGGTATATTTTGCCGGTTATAAAAATCATATTGGCTTTTATGCCGCACCCACAGGCCATGAAGCATTTAAAAAAGAACTGGCGGTATACAAAAGCGGCAAAGGATCAGTACAATTTCCGCTTGATAAACCACTACCCTTACCATTAATTACACGGATCGTACAATTCAGGGTAGCGCAAAACACAGCAAAACTAACGGAGAAAAAACCCGTAAAAGAAGTTGCAGCTAAAATAAAAAATGCAAAACTTTCTGATGAAGAACAGGTAAAAGACTGGATCAATAAACTGGCGCCTGCTGCAAAAAAAGAAATAGAAGCCGTTAGAAAAATGATCAAAGCCTCTTCTGCAAAACTTGCCGAAAGAATAAAATGGAATGCACCGAGTTATTATTACAAAGAAGATATACTCACCTTCGGCCCCTATAAAACCAATAAACTGTTACTGGTCTTTCATCACCCTGCTATAGTAAAAGTAAAAAGTGATTTACTACAGGGTAATTACAAAGACAGGCGGCTGGTATATTTTAAAGATAAGGCCGATGCTGAAAAAAATAAAACCGAACTCACCCGTATCATTAAAGAGCTGGTGAAAATGATCAATACAAAATAGCTGGTTAAAGCGCTCCTGAACAGGGCGCTTTTTTTTACCACTCTCTTTTTTCTCAAAAAAAATTGTTGAAAAATTTGCGTAACCGAATTGTTACATATATATTTGTAACCGAATGGTTACCTAATTAAATTATCCTATAATGAGAAGAGACGTATTCCAGGCCATCGCTGATCCTACCCGGAGGCAGATCATCAATATGATTGCCGGGCAGCAATTAAACTTGAATGCAGTAGCTGATAAATTTGATATCAGCCGCCCCGCTATTTCAAAGCATATTAAAATATTAACCGAATGCGGCCTGGTAGTTATAAAGCAACAGGGGCGTGAAAGATATTGCGAAGCTAAACTGGCCAAACTTAATGAAGTATCCGATTGGGTGGAGCAATACAAACAGTTCTGGAGTGCCAAACTGGATTCTCTGGAATCATATTTGGAGGATCTTCAAAAAAAGAAATCGCCGCCACTGAAAACTAAAAAAACAGGTAAACGAAAATAAATCTACGGCCATGAAAGACGATTGCACCATAGTTTCCACCAGGGTTATTGACGCCCCCAGGGAAATAGTTTTTAAAGCCTGGCAAGATCCGGAAATACTACAATGCTGGTGGGGTCCCGAAGGTTTTACCAACAGCTTTCATCAATTTGAATTTATGCCCGGCGGCACCTGGCTGTTTACCATGCACGGGCCCGATGGAACAGACTATCCCAACAAAAATATTTTTGAAAATATTGTACCGCCCGAACTGATCGTATTCAATCATATCGAAACTGTGCACCGGTTTAAAGTAACCGCTGGTTTTGATGAGGAAGAAAATAAAACAAAAATTATTTTTCACATGCTTTTTGAATCTGCAGAAGAATGTGCCCGGGTAAAACCTTATGTACGAGCAGCCAATGAACAGAATTTTGACCGGCTTGAAGCAGTGCTGGCAAAAAATGCAATTACCGGTTAACTCAATAATTTATCAACTTAAAAATAAAAAAATGGCAACGCAAAGTAACGACACTTCCGAACGTGAACTTAAACTCACCCGCTTGCTTAATGCACCAAGAGCATTGGTTTGGGAAGTATGGACCAACCCTGACCATATTAAAAACTGGTGGGGACCTAACGGTTTCACCAACACTATTTTTACCATGGATGTAAAAGCCGGTGGCGTATGGGACCTGGTAATGCATGGCCCTGATGGCACTGACTACAAAAACAAAAGTGTTTTTACAGAAATTATAAAACCGGAGAAAATTGTTTACGAGCATGTAAGCGCCCCAAAATTTACAGCCACTATTACATTTGAAGAGCAGGATAATAAAACCATGCTTACCTGGCACATGCTTTTTGAAAGTAAAGAACAATTTATACAAGTGGTAAAAACATTTAAAGCTGATGAGGGATTGAAACAAAATATAGATAAGCTGGAAAATTATCTTGCCGGGCAAATACAATAACCAATTTTTTAATTAATTTTTATGGCCAATACTATAACAGAGATCAAAGGCAATGAGCTCACCATCTCAAGAATATTAAACGCCCCTGCAGCATTGGTGTGGGAGGTATGGACAAAACCGGAACATATTATTAAATGGTGGGGACCAACCGGTTTTACCACTACCGATAAAGGCATGACGGTAAAGCCAGGTGGCGACTGGCGCTTTATGATGCATGGCCCTGACGGAAGAGATTACCCTAACAGGATTATTTTTTTAGAAGTTACCCCTCCTGAAAGATTAGTATATAAACATTCCGGAGATGATGATACCGAACCGGTAAGTTTTCATGTAACAGTAACATTTGAAAATCTTGGTAATAAAACCAACCTTATCATGCATTCTGTTTTTGAATCAGCCGCAGAATTGGAAAGATTGAATAAAGAGTACGGCGCTATTGAAGGCGGGCAACAACATATCGGCCGCCTTGATGAATTTGTAACCGCATTACACAGCCAGCCATTTATAATAGAAAGAATGTACAATGCCCCGGTGGCTAAAGTATGGCAGGCACTTACAGATAATGCCGAAATGAAAAAATGGTATTTTGATATCGCCGGTTTTAAACCCGAAGTGGGTTTTGAATTTAGTTTTGTTGGCCAGGGTAAAGAGGGAGAAAATTATGTACACCTCTGTAAAGTGACGGAAGTGATCAAAGAAAAAAAATTAACGTACAGCTGGCGGTACAAAGGTTATGAAGGCAACTCTTTTGTTACATTTGAATTATCTGCCGAAGGCGAAAAAACAAAATTAAAATTAACGCATGCCGGCCTGGAAACTTTCCCGGCAACAAACAGCAATGCTTTTGCAAAAGCAAATTTTGCAGAAGGCTGGACCTATATCACCGGTACATCTTTAAAACAATTTGTAGAACAATAAAAACCAAAGATCATGGCAAGAGTATGCACGTATTTAAATTTTGCTACCCAAACAGAGGAAGCATTTAACTTTTACAAATCGGTATTTGGCGGAGAGTTTGTTGCACCCGGTATCAGGCGTATGGGAGAAGCTCCACCAATGGACGGTATGCCGCCTATGAGTGACGATTTAAAAAACCTGGTGATGCATGTAGAGTTACCTATCACCGGCGGGCATGTACTGATGGGTACAGATGCACCGGAGCAAATGGGTTTTAAAGTAAATTTTGGCAACAATATTTATATCAGCCTGGAACCGGATACTAAAGCAGAAACCAAAAAATTATTTGCTGCATTATCGTCAGGCGGCACCGTTAGTATGGATTTACAGGATATGTTCTGGGGTGCATATTTTGGCAGCTGTACAGATAAATATGGTGTGCAGTGGATGTTTAATTGCCTTGCAAAGGATTAGGTGTCAGGAAGGGGACCGTCAGACACCCTACATAATGGAGCTTAAAGCAAAGAGAATGACGCAGAGAAGTCAACTTTTAAAAAGTTGACTTCTCTTTATTGCTGATCCTCGTAAACCATCACCAGTTTTTTAAGATCAGCTATCCTGATTTTCTTTTCTGCAAACTGTAATATATCCTCTGCAGAAAATTCGTTCATCATTTTAAATAAGGTTTCGTAAGTGGTGCCAGTATAGGAAGCCAGGTCTTGCCGTGATAAAACAATATTCAGGTAACCATCACCGTCAGTGCCAAATTTCCCGTGCAGCGATGCCAATGCATAAGCGATCCTGCCCTTGGTACTCATATGCGCCAGGTTACGCATGCGCTTTTCCGATTCTTTTAATTCTGCTGCAAAAAACATCAGCAGCTCGTACATATAATCAGGATTTACTTTTAAAGTGGCCGTAAAAAAATCCATATCTACAAAACAAACTTCGGTACCGGCCAATGCAGTTGCCGAAACAGGATAAATAGTGTCGCTGCCTAAGCCACGATGGCCTACAATAGCGCCCTTATTGGCAAAACGCAATATCATCTCCTTCTCCTCATCCCAGCGCTTGTGCACTTTCACCAATCCGGAATGAATAAAAAACATGCCTTTTACCTCATCCCCTTCCTTAAATAACAATTCCCCTTTTTTTACATGAAATACTTTTCGGTTAGCATCAATTGCCGGTAACCACTCTTTGCTGCAAGACAAACAGAGCGAGCAACTCTTTAAATCACATTTATGTTTTTTTAATATCATTTTATATTTTTTTACCAGCAGCACCCAAATTTATAAATAAAATATTTACAGTCAGCATTTTACATTCATCAGTGGTGCATTTTTTCTTTATATTATTATTAATTCTATGTAATTTATTAATACAAAGATATTTGTTTTTGTCATTTTTATCCTTATTTTTATGATATAAGATATATTTTAATTAATTTTTGAAACAGATTATAACAAAATAAATTAGATATATATTATTATAATACGATTGTTTGCTGCTTTTTAACACACCTTAAAAATTGCAGCATGAATATACTGATTATCGGCAACGGCATGGTTGGGTATAAGTTTTGCGAAAAACTGATTGCCAAAGCCAGTCCCCATCAATTTAACATCACTGTTTTTGGTGAAGAGATTCGTCCGGCTTACGACAGGGTTCACCTGAGCGAATACTTTGCCGGTAAATCTGCCGAAGATTTAACGATGGCGCCGGCCACCTGGTATGCCGAAAACAATATTACCCTTCATCTTGGCGACCCCATTGCACAGATCAACAGAACTGAAAAGACCGTAGACTCTCATAAAGGGCTTACCGTTCCTTATGATGTACTGGTTTTAGCCACCGGCTCGTCTGCTTTTGTGCCCCCTATTCCCGGTACCGAAAAAAACGGTGTATTTATATACAGAACAATTGAAGACCTGGAAATGATGACCGCCTGGGCAAAGAAAGCAAAAAAAGGCGCTGTTATTGGTGGAGGGCTGCTAGGTTTAGAAGCTGCCAAAGCAATGATCGACCTTGGGGTTACCGATACTTCTGTAATTGAATTTGCCCCACGCCTGATGCCCCGGCAGATTGATGAAGCAGGCAGCAATGTATTAAAATCAAAATTAGAAACGCTGGGCTTAAAAATTCTTACCAATACCAACACCTCACAAATTTTAGGTGATGATGCCATAACAGGGATGCAGTTTGCCAACGACAGTACAATTGATGTAGACATGCTGGTGATCTCTGCAGGTATTAAACCCAGGGATGAGCTGGCTAAATTAAGTGGTTTAACCGTTGGACAAAGAGGGGGTATTGTAGTAAATGAAAAATTACAAACCAGTGATGAAAATATTTATGCCATTGGCGAATGTGCTTTGTTTGAAGGCATGATCTATGGCCTGGTGGCACCCGGTTATGAAATGGCTGATGTGGTTGCAACTAATTTAACCAATGGCGAAAAACATTTTACGCCTTACGACATGAGCACCAAATTAAAACTGATTGGTGTAGATGTAGCCAGCTTTGGCGATCCGTTTGCCAATGGAGAAGGCATTACTTCTGTTGCCATCAACGATACCAACAAAGGAGTTTATAAAAGAATCAATATCAGTGCTGATGGCAAAACATTGCTGGGTGGCATATTGGTAGGTGATGCCGAACAATATAATATGCTATTGCAAACAGTAAAAAATAAAGTGGTGCTCCCTCCCAATCCTGAAGATGTGATCTTAGGAAGCCGTGGTGGCGAAGAAGCTGCCGGTACAGGTATTACAGGCTTACCTGATGATGCATTGATCTGCAGCTGCGAAGCAGTGACCAAAGGCATGATATGCAATAGTGTTACTGAAGCCGGTTGCGAATCGGTTGATGCCATAAAAAAATGTACCAAAGCGGGTACGGGTTGCGGTGGTTGTGTACCAATGATAAAAGACCTGGTAACACACACGATGAAGGCCAACGGAAAAATTGTACACAATGTATTATGCGAACATTTTAATTACAGCCGCCAGGAATTATTTGACCTTATAAAAATAAACCAACTAAAAACCTACGACGAAGTACTGAATATGTTTGGTAAAGGCGATGGTTGTGAATTATGTAAACCCCCGGTTGCTTCTATACTGGCAAGTTTATGGAATGAAATTATTTTAAAGAAAGGAAATGATACCGCACAGGACAGCAACGATCGTTTCCTGGCCAATATTCAAAAAGGCGGTACATATTCTGTTGTGCCCCGTATCCCCGGTGGAGAAATTACACCGGATAAATTAATTGTAATAGGACAGGTAGCAAAAAAATATAACCTCTACACCAAAATTACCGGTGGCCAGCGTATAGATCTGTTTGGCGCACATTTATCTGACCTACCCAACATCTGGGAAGAACTGATTGATGCCGGTTTTGAAAGCGGCCATGCTTACGGAAAAAGTTTACGCACCGTAAAAAGTTGCGTGGGCAGCACCTGGTGCCGTTTTGGGTTACACGACAGCGTTAGTTTTGCTATTAAGGTAGAAGAAAGATACCGCGGCTTACGTTCCCCACACAAATTGAAAGGCGGTGTCAGCGGTTGTATTAGAGAATGTGCCGAAGCACAGAGTAAGGATTTTGGCATCATTGCAACAGAAAAAGGCTGGAACCTTTATGTGTGTGGCAATGGTGGCAGCAAACCGCAGCATGCTTTATTATTAGCCAGTGATATTGATGCGGACACCTGCATTAAATACCTCGATCGTTTTTTAATGTTCTATGTAAAAACAGCCGATCCGCTTACACGTACGGCTACATGGTTGAATAAAATGGAAGGTGGCATTGCCTATTTAAAAACAGTAGTGATCGACGATGCTTTAGGCATGAATGCACAATGGGAAGCGGACATGGCAAATCATGTAAGCACCTACGAATGCGAATGGAAAGCCGCCATTGAAACACCGGAATTACGCAAACGTTTTACACACTTTGTAAATGCACCGGAAGAAAAAGACCCTACAGTAAAATTTGAAGTAATGAGAGAACAGGTAAAAGCAAAGGACTGGAAATAGTTAACTGGTTTAGAAGTTTAGCGTTTAGGGGTTTAGCCTATACCAAACTCAACTACCTAAACTTCCAAACTTTCTAAACTCTAAACACCTAAACTTCTAAACGCCTAAACTTCTAAACAAATAAAAAATGATAGCAGAAGCAACAACAACAGCCTGGTTTTATGCCTGCAATGTTCAGGATGTTCCTCTTAATGGAGGTGTATGTGTAAAATACAACGACAAACAAATTGCCTTATTTCATTTCAGCAGAAGAAACGAATGGTATGCTACGCAGAACGAATGTCCGCACCGCATGCAAATGGCCTTAAGCCGGGGCATGATTGGCACCCTGGGTGAAGAGCCAAAAGTAGCCTGCCCGTTTCACAAAAAAACTTTCTCTTTAAAAACAGGCGAATGTTTAAATGGGGATGAATGTGCCATTAAAACCTATCCTGTAAAAGTAGAAGGCGCAAAAGTATATATCGGGGTAGAATAAAAATATTATGCTGTATGAATCATGACCGAAACAACATTGTTCATCATTAAAAACAAGTTATGGCAAACACAAAGTAAAACCAGCAACATCCTCTGCAAGCCATAAAAGAAAAAGCCCCGGAACGAATTGGAAGCTCAGACCGGGGCAAAGATCTCAAATTGCAAACAATTTAAAACCAAAACAAAATTATGAAGAAAAAAACGAAAGGATTAAAAAGCATTTCGCTGCTGGTTCTTGCGGTTTTATCGCTCTATACGTGTTACGGGCAGCTTACAGTAAGCGGCCAGGTAAGAACCCGTACAGAATACCGTGATGGAGCAGGCACTTTAAAAACGGCTACCAATGAGGCGGCTTTTTTCACTTCGCAAAGAAGCCGGCTGACCTTTAATTACAAAACCAACAGGGTTATTTTACAAACTTCTGTACAGGATGTAAGAGTGTGGGGACAGGATGCGGCTACCATCAGTAATGCAGATGGCAGCAGGCTGGGCATACATGAGGCCTGGGCAGAAATTGTATTGGCCAATAAAAAAGATACATCTTTTAAAAAATCAGCCGTAGAATATTTTGCAGTAAAATTAGGCAGGCAGGAACTGGTTTATGACGATGTACGTTTACTGGGTAATTTAGATTGGCTGCAACAGGCCCGCCGCCACGATGCTGTGGTATTTAAATTACTGAATAAGGGACTGCAATCAGATGCAGGTTTTGCATTCAATCAAAACAGCGATGCTTTTAATTATAACGGCACCTATTATACGCCTGCAAATATTTCCACCGCAGTAAAAGACAGCAAGGGCTTTTTAGTAGCTACACCTGCAGGATTAATTCCTTTAATGAACGGTACAGGTATCAGCAGCAAAACCGGTAACCCCGCTTTTGTAAATGCCCCCTCTACCAATGGCATGAATCAAAACTATAAAGCATTACAATATTTATATGTCGCAAAAACTTTTACAAATACTAAAGTAAGCGCCTTATTCCTGGCCGATCATTTTGGAAAATATGTTGTAGACTCTGTATTAACTTCTACCAGCAACGGCAATGGTTATGTGTATGGCAGAAGGTTTAATCAGAAAGGGGTGAACAGCCGCATTACAACAGGCGTATTGGTTAACAGCCTGCTGAATAAAACAAAATCATTGGCAGTAACCGCAGGCGCATATTACCAGGCAGGAAAAGATAAAGATGGTGCCAGCCTAAGTGCTTACACTTCTACCCTTGCGCTTGCATTTACCAAAAAGAAATTTACCTATACGGCGGGGTGGGACTATGTAAGTGGTAACGATGCCTTCTCTTCATCCACTACCAATCACCGGTTCGATCCTTTATATGGCACGCCACATAAATTCTGGGGTTATATGGATTATTTCTATGTAGGCACCGGTTCGCCAACAGGAGGATTAAGTGATCTGTTCTTTAAAATTAAATACGGCAGTAAAAATAAAAGATTCGGTGCCGGTCTGGATTATCATTATTTCTCGCTGGCAAAAGACATGAAAGATGTTAATGGCAATGCTATTGATAAATATCTGGGCAGTGAGTTTGACCTGGTCACTAATTACAATTTAAATAAGATCACTATGGTTGAGTTTGGTTTTTGCAGTATGGCTGCTGCCAAAAGTATGGAGTATGCAAAAGGGATAACACCCGGCACTTCAAAACTAACCGGCTTATGGAGTTATGTAATGATCAGTATCAAACCAGAATTTCTATTTAAATAAAATAACGGCATCTTAATCAGAGCAACCTTAAAATAATTAATTATGTCAACCACTATAAATAACCAACCACTTCCAAAACTCAACATCTTTTCTTTAAAAGGTGTGCAGATGAAAACATTCCATGTAACCTGGCTCACCTTTTTCTTTTGCTTTTTTGCCTGGTTTGGCATGGCGCCCCTGATGAAAATTGCAAAGGAACAATTGCATCTTACCAAAGACCAGATCGGCAATATCCAGATCGCTTCTGTGTCGGCAACCATTATTGCCCGTTTATTAATCGGCAGGTTGGTGGATAAATACGGGCCAAGAATTGTGTACACCTGGCTATTGGTATTATGCGCCATCCCGGTGTTATTCATTGGCACCAGTCATTCCTATACTTCGTTCTTACTATTTCGGTTAGCCATTGGTGTTATTGGCGCTTCATTTGTAATCACACAATTTCATACATCTGTAATGTTTGCCCCCAATGTAAAAGGTACTGCCAATGCCACAGCAGGTGGTTTTGGTAATGCAGGCGGTGGGGCTGCAAATTTCTTTATGCCCATGATAGCATCCGGCTTTGTTGGCCTGGGTTTTTGTACCAAAGAAGATAGCTGGCGTTATGCAATGATCTTCCCTGGCGTTATGCTACTGGTTTGTGCAGTTTTATATTACCGTTTTACTAAAGATGCCCCGGAAGGCAATTACAACGAAACCGGTTATAAGACAGACACTAAAAAAAATACATTTCTTATTGCCATTAAAGATTACCGTACCTGGATATTAACCATTGCCTATGCCGCATGTTTTGGCGTGGAAATTACCGTAGACAATTTTGCACCGATATTTTTTACCGATTCGTTTGGTGCGTCATTAGCCATTGCAGGTATGTGCGCCGGTATTTTTGGCTGGATAAATATTTTTGCCCGCCCGATGGGGGGTATTGTGGCAGACAAAATTGGTAAAGTATGGGGCTTTGATGGTAAATCAATGTTGCTGGCCATTTTATTATTGCTGGAAGGTATCGGCTTGGTTTGGTTTGCAAAATCAGGCAATATTGGTATGGCTATTTTTATGATGTTCTTTTTTGGCCTCAGCCTTAAAATGGCTAATGGCGCTACGTACAGCCTGGTACCGTTTGTAAGCCCGATGGCAGTGGGCAGCGTGGCAGGCATTGTTGGTGCAGGCGGAAATATCGGCGCCATGCTGATTGCCTTTATGTTTAAAGCCAAAGCAACGCATGCAACAAAAGAAGTGATTGAAAATGGCGTAACTAAAACAAAAGACCTGATTGATTATACCGCAGCATTTACTTTATTGGGTTATATCATTTTAGGTATTGGCGTGGCCGTATTTATTTTCAGAACGGTTACAGCACAAAAAAAATCAGATGTAAAAGATTTAAGTGTGGTACCGGCAGTTAGTTAGTAAAGAGCTGCAAGGGGAAGAGCTGCAAGGGAGAATAATACTGTTAGAGAGATTGTGCCTGTCCCAAGTAACTACTCCCCTTGGAGCTTACAGCTCGAAGCTTAAGTTCTGTATTCCGAAAAAAAGTAACCATTGAAAGAACAAAAAAACATATCGCCAATGAACAGCACAGCAGGTAATACCACTACCTGCTGTTACTGTGGTGTGGGTTGTGGTATAGTAGTAAACAAAGACGATCACAACCGCATTACCGTGGAAGGAGATAAAAATCACCCGGTAAATAAAGGCATGCTTTGCAGTAAAGGCATGAACCTGCACCATACCGTTAATGATAAAAGCGACAGGTTACTATATCCAGAAATGCGGTACAATAAAAACATGCCCCGCCAGAGAGTAAGCTGGGATGTGGCTTTGGAAAGAACAGCCGCCGTATTCAAAACTTTCATTGATAAATACGGGCCGGATAGCGTGGCTTTTTATGCCAGCGGCCAATGTTTAACAGAAGAATATTATGTGGTCAATAAATTGATCAAAGGTTTTATTGGCAGTAACAATATTGATACCAACAGCCGTTTGTGTATGAGCAGTGCAGTGGTGGGTTATAAAATGAGCCTGGGAGAAGATAGTGTTCCTGTAAGCTATGATGACCTTGAATTGTGTGATGTGATTTTTGTTGCCGGGGCTAACCCTGCCTGGTGCCATCCCATTTTATGGAGAAGAGTGGAAGCAGCAAGAGAAAAAAATCCTGAGCTGAAAATAATTGTTAGTGATCCACGTAAAACACAAACCTGCTCTTTGGCTAATGTGCACCTGCAATTAAATCCGGGTACAGATATAACATTGCATCATGCTATTGGCAGATGTTTGATTGAAGAAGGAAAAATTGATTTCGACTTTATTAATGATAATACCAATGGCTTTGCAAAATACAGGGAAACTGTTTTTGAAAGAACCATTGAAGAAGCAGCGACCATTTGCGGTGTGAGTGAAAATGATATTCGCTTAACAGCACTATACATTGGTAATGCCAAAGGATTTATTACCATGTGGACGATGGGATTGAATCAAAGCGTAGTGGGCACCAATAAAAATTTATCCCTCATCAATTTAAATCTTATCACCGGGCAAATTGGAAAACCAGGCGCAGGGCCGTTTTCATTAACAGGCCAGCCAAATGCCATGGGTGGCAGAGAAGTGGGTGGACTGAGTAATTTATTACCGGCCCATCGTGACCTCAGCAATGAAGTGCACCGCAATGAAGTTGAAAAATTCTGGCAGATCCCATTAGGTACTATTCAACCCAAACCAGGATTGAGTGCCACCGAAATGTTTGATGCATTAAACGATGGTTCACTGAAAGCCATCTGGATCTTATGCACCAATCCATTGACCAGTCTGCCTGATGTACGTGTGGCAGAAGCCGGCTTAAAAAAAGCCAGATTTGTTGTGGTGCAGGATATCAGTAATAAAGTGGAAACATTACAATACGCCGATGTGGTATTACCTGCCGCTTCATGGACGGAGAAAGAAGGTACGATGACAAATGCAGGACGCTACATTTCTTACCTGAATAAAATTGTTGCTGCTCCGGGCGAAGCATTACCCGATGCAGAGATCATTTGCCGATTTGCCAATAAAATGGGCTATGATGGTTTTGCATATGAAAATTTTTCGGAGATATATGCGGAACATGCTGCCTTAACAGAAGGTACCAATATTGATATCAGCGGATTAAGCTATGAGATTTTAAAAGTAAAAAGAGCGGTACAATGGCCTTATCGAAAAGTCAATATTTCGGCGTTGACAGTTGATAGTAAGGAACAGTTTTATGGTACACCAAGATTATTTACCGATCACAAATTCTTTACACCCGATAAAAAAGCCAACATCCAATCCTTCAGTGATGAAAATAATTCGGAAGCCCTCACACCCGAACATCCGCTGATACTCACCACCGGCCGCATACGTGACCAGTGGCATACCATGAGTAAAACAGGAAAAGTAAATAAACTTAACCAGCATATCAGCGAAGCCTTTTTAGAAATTCATCCTGCAGACGCCGCAAAAAGAAAAATAAAGGACAACGATATCATTGAAATATTTAATCATCGTGGCAACGTTCGTGTTAAAGCAAAATTTTCTGAAGACATAAAACCCGGTGTGGTCTTTTTACCCATGCATTGGGGCAAAATTTTAAACAGCGATCTAAACAGGGCAAATAATCTCACTAATAACCTGGTTGATCCAAAAAGTAAAGAGCCCGATTTTAAATTTAGTGCAGTGCAGGTTTCATTGTATAAAAAAGCAAAACAAAAAATTATTGTTGTGGGTGCAGGCGCAGGCGCATGTGGTTTTGTAAAAAGTTATCGTGCATTAAATACCGAAGATGATATTGAAGTATTCAGCAAAGAAGATTTTCCTTTTTACAACAGGGTATTGCTCCCCGATTATATCAGCGGTGTATTGCCCTGGCATAATTTAATTAAGATGAGTGATGATGAAGAAATGGATCATCGCATAAAACTACACCGTGGTGTTAGTATTGAAACAATTGATAAAGAAAATAAAAGTGTAACGGACAGTAAAGGTGTAACACATTTTTATGATGTGCTGTTGCTTGCTACCGGCAGCCGTGCTTTTATGCTGAAGGATATTCCATCGCTCCATGGCATTTTTACTATGCGTAGCCGTAACGATGCCGATAATTTCAAAAACCATGTTGATCCTGCTAACGGCAAAGTCATTATTGTAGGCGGCGGTTTGTTAGGTATTGAATTAGCCGCATCACTAACTGAAGTGGGTGTAAAAGTTACCATCATTCAACGCATCTCCCGTTTAATGGACAGGCAACTGGACCCGTTAGGCAGTCAACTACTTCATGAAGAATTAGTAAGCAAGGGCATTGAAATTTTTTACAACGATGAGATCGATCGTTTTTCAGGAGAAAAAAATATTTCAGGCGTACGCTTAAAAAGTGGCCTGCATATCAATTGCCAGGCATTGGTGATTGCCATTGGCACGGTACCCAATATTGAAGTGGCAAAAGCTGCAAACATCGATTGTAAAAGAGGTGTGATAGTGGATGAATATTTACGCACTAATGAAAAAGATATTTTCGCTATCGGAGAAATTGCAGAGTTCAAAGGATTTTTATATGGTATTACTGCTGCAGCCGAACAACAGGCAGAAATTGTGGCCCGCTTTTTATGTGGCGACATTTCAAAATATTACAGCGGAAGTTTACTGATGAATATTTTAAAAATGCACGGTACTGATCTGTGTTCGCTGGGCCTTGCAGAGATTCCTAATAATGATCCTACCTACGAAGAAATTGTTTTTATTGATAAGGCCAAACGCTATTATAAAAAATGTATCGTTCACAATGATAAATTAGTAGGGGCTATTTTAATTGGCGATAAAAGTGAATTTTTAGAATACCGTAACCTCATAGAAAACAAACTGGAGCTGAGTGAAAAACGTTTGCAGTTATTACGCAGCGGCAAAACTGCTGAGCCCGTAATTGGCAAACTGGTTTGCAGTTGCAATAATGTTGGCGAAGGAAACCTGGTCAATAAAATAAAAGAAGGCTGTAAAGATCACCTGCAACTCTGCCAGCTTACCGGCGCAGGTATGGGTTGCGGCAGTTGCAGGCCCGAGGTAAAAGCCATCTTAGACAGCCAGGTAAATGTTATTAAAAAAGAAGACGGGATTTTAGTAACTTAGAATTTGAGCAAAAACAGCCACAGATTACACAGATTTTTAAAAATACAAGGAAGTAAATAGCCGGAAAGAAAGTAAGACGGAATTGGATTAAAAAATCTATGTAATCCGTGCAAAAAAATAATTTGCCCGGGGCAGATTCTATTCAGCAGTTATGGAACAACCAATAATTAAAAGAACAACTTCTAACGACAGTAATTTTCAGTGGCTCATCCAACAACTGGATCATGAGCTATGGAATGAATTACAGGAAGACCAGGCGCAATATGATCAGTATAATAAAGTGCCGGACCTTAACACCGTTGTGGTGGTATATATACATGACCAACCTGCAGCAGGCGGCTGTTTTAAAAAATATAATGCTGATACGGTAGAAATAAAAAGAATGTTTGTTGTAAAAGAACAGCGGGGCAAAGGTTTATCAAAACTGGTTTTAACCGAATTGGAAAACTGGGCTATGGAAGATGGTTTTAAATATGCGATATTGGAAACCAGCATTCATTTCATTCCGGCCACTACCTTATATAAAAAATCAGGTTACCAGGTTATACCCAATTACGATCAATACGAGGGATTGGAAGAAAGTGTATGTATGAAAAAAGAATTGACAGCTTCAGAATTCAGGACACTGGAAGGTATTGAATATTTTGATTTTGAAGAAGATTTTGTGGAGGAAAATGTACGCTGCATTCCAATGATCGTTCGTTTTAAAATGGATGCGGCTGGTATCAAATTAAAACTTTCAGAATGGAGTAAGTTTACAAGAGCCGAAAGAATACAATTGGCAGTAATGCCTGCCGCTACTGATGAAGAAGCAAAATGGTATAATCATTACCTCTCTCAATTAGTAGAAAAATATACCGGCAATAAAGCAACAGCATTAGCGATCGATACCAATCCTGGCTGGGCCAACCTGGAAAATATTCCGGAGATGCTTGCAGAAAAAGCAAAAGAGTTTGAGCTAATCATCACCCCGGAAAAATGGAGCAGCCTTACCAACCTGCAACGTTTTACCTTATTAAAACTGTGCAGACCAGGACATGAAAATAAAAATTTTCCAAAAGCAATAAAAGAGTTTGGATTGTGAAATATGAATGGTGAATTTTTTACCTTCACTATTCTCATTTCACCATTTACTATTCACCATTCATCATTCACCATATGGCAAACACAGTCTTCATCAACTTTCGTGGGGGAATTATTTCTCCCGGAGATTTGTATAACATTCTTCTTGCTGCACAAAAAATTAAAGTGCTCTATGTTCGCTTTGGTTTACGGCAACAACTATTGGTAGACCTGGAAAGCTATAGTATCCCGCTTTTTTCAGAAGAACTGGAAAAATTAGATATTCCTTTTGAGATCAACAGCAGTAATTTTCCTAACATTATCAGCTCCTTCCCTGCCGAAGAAGTTTTTATCCGCAATACCTGGCTCAGCGAAGGGGTGTATAAAGATATTTTTGATGCTATCGACTATACGCCCACTTTAAAAGTAAATATCTGCGATGCCAACCAGAGTTTTACACCAATGCTTACCGGTAATATCAATTGGGTGGCATCGGCAACAGCACAGCATTACTGGCATTTGATCATCCGTTTTCCCAAAACAAATATTATCTATGAATGGGATCAACTGTGTTACACCAACGATATTCCAAAAGTTACCAGAGCCATTGAAGAAATTATAAAAGCCGATGCAGCAGCGTATATTGACAATGCTCAGGCTGATGGCAACAAATTATTTGCTGCATTAGCCACTGAAAATTTAAGTATTAAACCGGCAGAAAAAAAAGCGGACCTGCCGCAATTTAATCTGCCTTATTACGAAGGGCTTAACCGCTACGACAATAAATACTGGCTGGGTATTTACAGGAGGGATGAAATGTTCAGCATTGATTTCTTAAAAAGCATTTGCCAGTTATGTTCAGATACTAAGCTGGGACAGATATGTTGCACCGCATGGAAGACCATCATGATAAAGGGCATTGAAGAAAAAGATAAAGCCCGCTGGAATTTACTGTTAGAAAAATTCCAGATCAACATGCGCCATGCCGCCAACGAATTAAATTTCCAGGTAGAGGATAATTGTGAAGAAGGGCTGGCGCTTAAAAATTATTTAGTTAAAAATTTAAGTATTGACGATACCCGTACGTTTGGTATTTGTATTGGTATTAAAACAAGAAAGAAAAGCGAAATATTCAGTAGCATTCTTGTAAGAAAAAGATACCTGGTAGATTTCCTGGGTATTAAATTATTAAAAGTGTATGATATTTTATGTGCCAAGGATTTTAATCCCAATGAAAGAACAGAAGAAATTTTCAGTAGTGGTAATCCAAAAATTGTATTGCCGGAGCAGTTACGCAGAAGTGTATTGAAGTATTATAATTACCGTGCAGGCATTACAAAAAAAACAGCAGTAGCACCGGCAAAACAGGCCGCTGAAAAAAAAACGGAGGCATATGTTTATCAATGCAGCAGCTGTCAATCAGTATATGATCCTACAATTGGCGATCCTGCCAATGCAATTCCGGCTGGTACGGCTTTTGAAAATCTATCAACCGGCTACGAATGCCCCGTTTGCGAAGCAGGAAAAGAAAGTTTCAGGAAAATAAAAAAATCGGCATTGGGATTATAAACCGTTGATATCTGCATGGGCATTAAAATTGCGGAAACAGATCTTTTGTGATTCATGCGCTGCAATTTCACAAACGATCAGCTGGCTTAAAATAAATTTCATGCTGTGTTTAATCAGTTTGTTTTGTTTATGTAACGCCATTATTTTTTTCAACGCCTTGGCTGTGTAGATACCACACAGGGGTTCGGGTTGCTTATCATTGGTAAAAATATACACATCATATTTTTTACTCTGCTGGTATAATGAAAATAGTTCTTTGAGCAGGTGGGGGTCCATCAATGGCAGGTCGCAGGCTAATACAAACAGGTCTTTGCTGTTATTTTGAATATGTGCCGATAATACACCCAACAGCGGCCCTCTTACATCGAGGCTGGTATCATCTGCGATCAGCAATTCAGGTTTAAATACTTTGGCATATTCGCTTTGTTGCTGTTCGTTTACCGAAAGCCTTATCGGCAAATTCAATACACTTAGTTTTTCCACGGCCGTTTGTGCCCAGGTTTTAGCTTCATGTATTAAAAGCCCTTTATCGCTTCCCATCCGGGAGCTTTGTCCGCCGCAAAGTACAAGGCCCAGCATGTAGTAAGTAATTTGGAGTTAGTAATCCTGAATGTGGTTACCGGGAAGCAGTCTTCGGTAATAACTGCTACTCCCGATGCCGTTTTCAGCTTTGATGATGCGCAGGCGTATCAGTATGCCCAAGGCTTTTACCGGGTGCCACCACATCCCTGATGATTTGTTTGATCTCTTTTATTTCAGCAAAACCACCATATTCTTTCCTGTCGAAAACTTTTGTATCCGCAATGCGGATGGTGAAGCGGCCGTTCACTTCGCTGGGTTGCAGTGTAACAGCGCCCACTTCATCAGCAAAAGTGGTTAAAATTTCCTGCGCCATATAGGCCGCACGTAAAAGCCAGTGGCATTTGGGACAATACTCAATGGTGATGATTGGTTTCATTTCAGTGCTTTGAAGATAAAAATACAACAAACTATCCCAATCAGAAAGGATAAATTTGCAATATGTTACAGGTAAGTCAATTATTTATCTATCCCATAAAATCTTTGGGTGGCATTGCAAAGCCAGCTGTTGAAATTACCAATACGGGTTTTAAACACGACAGAAGGTGGATGCTGGTGGACGAACAAAATATGTTTTTAACACAACGCACCCATCCACAGATGGTGTTGTTGCATGTAGCTGAATCCGTAAATGGATTTACAGTTTCAAAATACAATGATGCTGACTTGTCGATCGATATTCCGTTTTTTACGGAATCAAAAAAAATGATTGCAGTAACCGTTTGGGATGATGTTTGCACTGCTATTGAAGTGAGCGATGCTCACAATGATTGGTTCAGCGAAATGCTAAACACAAAATGCAAACTGGTGTACATGCCTGATGATACCAGGAGAATGGTGGACAAAAGATATGCTGCCCATGATGAGATCACTTCTTTTTCTGATGGTTATCCTATCCTCATGATCGGGCAGGCATCATTGGATAACCTGAATGAAAAATTAAAAGACCCGTTGCCAATCACACGCTTCAGGCCCAATATAGTTTTTACGGGCGGCCATGCACACATTGAAGATGAACTGGCAGCATTTGAAATTAATGCACTTCACTTTTTAGGTGTTAAACCCTGCTCCCGTTGTGTTATGACCACCATTAACCAGCAAACTGCCGCAGCAGGTAAAGAACCATTAAAAACTTTAGCTGGCTACAGAATGAAAAACAATAAAATTTATTTCGGGCAAAATGTTTTGCAACAACAAAATGGTATCATCAATACCGGTGATGAAATAAAAATAGTGAAACAACAGGAACCTTTTATTTAAAATTAAAAGTTGCCAGCCAATTGTTTCAGGAAGCTGGCCTGAGGCAGGCTGCTTATCAAAGGGAAGATAAGTTTTTTATGCAGACAACTTTTTAAAACAAACCTATTCATGAACCTGATCAATAAAGAATTTTATAAAACCAATGTAACCCTTCGCATTACTGCATTATGGGCTTTTAGCGAAGCTTTTATGGGAGGCATTTTACATGGCCTGCAAATACCCTTTGCAGGGCTGGTATTATCCTTTGTGGCATCGGTGTGCATTACATTAATCGCATTGGGCAATACTAAAAAAGGCGAAATACTAAAAGCAACATTATTGGTAATTGCGGTTAAATTTATTTTGAGTCCGCATACACCACCCATGGCTTACGTGGCAGTTTTAATACAAGGTGCTGTTGGCGAAGTATTATTTTTAAACAGAAGATTTATAAAGCCCGCCGCATTTATACTTACTTTATTTTCGTTGCTCTACTCTGCTTTTCAGCACTTGCTGATACTCACCATTGTTTTTGGGAAAGGCTTCTGGCAGGCCATCGATATTTTTCTGAATAAAATAACACAGTCCTTTATAAAAAATGCGGTACATTATTCTTTATACATCATTTTATTTTATATCAGCTGTTATTTAGTGGCAGGCATTGTGGGAGGTTTACTGAATACCAGGATCATTACAAGTGTGCAGCAAGGTAACCAGTCCAGCACATTATTACAGCAATTGAATAATTTACCCGCCGCAGAAGAAGCTGTTTTTACCAATGCAAAATCAACCAAAAGAAAAAAATGGTTCACATTAATTTTCGGAGGCCTGATGTTATTGATGCTGGTATTTTCTTACCTGCCTTTTTTCAGCAATAGTTTTTCAAAATCAAAAATTGCAGAATTAATTATACGGGCAGTGATCATTATTTTAGTGTGGAATTATTTTATTACGCCCTTGCTGCGTATGCAAATTCAAAAATGGGTAGCCCGTTATAAAGAAAAAAATGGCAATGCATTGCAGCAGGTAATTGCCTTACTCCCTGGAATAAAAATAATTTTACAACAAAGCTGGCAGCTTTCTCAACAACCCGGTAAATGGCTACGCTTTAAAAGTTTTATCAGCAACACCGTCTTACTGATCGTACATCATGAGCCATAAGGTCATCATTTTAACAGGAGAAATACAAACAGGCAAAACCACTTTGCTGCAGCAGTTCTGCTTGCAGCAGCCCAATGTGGCCGGCATACTTACGCCCGTTGTAAACAGTAAACGTATGTTTTATGATATTGCAGAAAAGAAATATTTTGATATGGAAGCCCTTGGTAATGAAGAACCATTAGCCATTGGCAAATATTTATTTTCAGCAGCTGCATTTACAAAAGCTAATAATATATTATTGGCTGCGGATAAAAATGCGGGGTATTTAATTATTGATGAGATAGGGCCGTTGGAAGTAAGAAAGCAGCAGGGTTTGTATCAATCTTTTAAAGAAATTTTATCAGCAACATTTAACTCTGCTTTGATAATAGTGGTGCGGCAATCGTTGGTTGATGAAATGATCGCAGTTTTTGATTTACAAAATCCGCTAGTATTAAATATTGCGGAAATGAAAAAACATTTTAAAATACAACAATAATAATTTTTTATTGATCCGGGGCTTTTACAATTATAATACCGTCAGCATAAGCAGGAATGTTGTCGGCCTGAGCTTGTCAAAGGCGGGTTGATGCTATGACAGCTTCTTTTCCTAACTAGCCCGGCTTCGGCAAGCTCAGCCTGACAGCTTACTTATTGCTACGGCTACAACTGCAGTAACCCCGCCTTATACAATGTATTTACCGGTTTATTATCCCAGAACAATTCAAAATCGCCCAGGCCGGCATTTTCGTAAGAGGCTTTTACTTCGGTAAGAGAAAGAGTTTTTATATTATGTACTGATAATTGTGCGATCATATCAGCCAGCCACAGCCCCTGCTCCTTATCCGTTTTAATATCCAGTGTTTCTTTTTTGGTTTCAAAAGTAAGTGAACACATTTCCCAGTGATTGCCTTTTTTTGATTTGGTATAGGTTTCCACTACGGGTGTGTTGCCCAGCCATACCACTTTGGTATTGGGCTTAACTGCATTATATTCTTCTTCGGTTAAAAGCGTCGCAATATAATCGGGAGCAATGGATGTTTTAGGCGTTTTAAAATCAAACCATTTATACAAGGGCACATCAAAGCAGGCACCATGCATATAGTTGAGTAAGGATTTCTTTAACCCGAAACTAAAACTTTCATGATCAGCGCCTGTAGGGTCTATATGCACAATATCGTTATTAGCAAAGCTGCCAACCGTTTCCGTTAGTTTCTGCACTTTATATTTTGCAGGGTTCAATCCTACAGGACTGTGCGCCGTCATGGTAAACAAATGCCAGAAGGCAGATTGTAATACACCGGCTTCAAATAATTGCCGCACCATTTCTAAAGAGTCAATGGTTTCCTGTGCGGTTTGTGTAGGAAAACCATACATCAGGTATGCATGCACCATTATGCCGGCTTCTGTAAAATGTTTATTTACTTTAGCTACCTGCGCCACGGTAATGCCCTTATCAATTAATTGTAACAACCTGTCCGATGCTACTTCCAGCCCACCCGATACGGCAATGCAGCCGGCGGCTTTCAACAACAAACACAGGTCACGGGTAAAGCTTTTTTCAAAACGGATATTGGCCCACCAGCTCACCACTAATTTTCTTTTGATGATCTCCAGGCTAAGGGCCCTCATTAATGCCGGCGGTGCTGCTTCATCTACAAAATGAAAACCATTTTGCCCGGTTTGGGCAATGATCTCCTCCATGCGGTTGCAGAGTAATGCTGCGGTGATGGGTTCGTAAAGTTTAATATAATCTAAACTGATATCACAAAAGGTACATTTACCCCAATAGCAGCCATGCGCCATCGTTAGTTTATTCCAGCGGCCATCACTCCACAAACTATGCATCGGGTTTACCACTTCTATAGCAGAAATATATTGATCCAGTAAAAAATCGCTGTAGTCTGGTGTGCCTACCTGGCCTTGTTTGTAATCGGTGCAGGCCCTGTTATTGATATAGGTTACTTTTCCATCCTGCAATAAAAAAGTACGCTTTAATTCAGCAATAGTTTTTTTTCCTTCTGTAAAAGCAAACAGGTTTTCTATTGGCGCTTCACCATCATCCAGGGTAATAAAATCATAAAATTCAAATACCCGTACATCTGTAAGCGACCGCAATTCGGTATTGGCAAAACCACCTCCCATACATACTTTCACATTGGGGTAATGCTGCTTTATCCATTGGCCGCAACGTAAGGAAGTATATAAATTCCCCGGAAAAGGAACAGAGATACAAACCAGTTTTGGTTGCACGTCCAGCATCTTCTTTTCCAAAATAGCAAGCAGTATTTTATCCAGGTAAGTATATTCTTTTTGCAACTCGTTATACAATTCATCAAAGCTGTTAGCACTCCGGCCTAATTTTTCTGCATAGCGGCTGAAGCCAAAATGTTCATCCACACATTCTTTTATCAGGTCACTCAGGTCTTCTAAATACAATGTAGCCAGATGTTTTGCTTTGTCCTGTATGCCCATGCTGCCAAAGGCCCAGGCCAGGTCATCGGTTTGTGCAAACCTTGATGCTTCGGGCAAAAAATCCCTTTTACAGATCAATGGTGCCATGGCAGGATTTTTTCCCTGCAAAAAAAGAATGACGGCATCAATCGTATTAATATAATCATCCTGCAAAGCAATGATGCGCTTAGTATTTGATGACAATTCCTTGTGTTTATCAATCGCAGCAAATAATTGTTGCAATCCATTTTTACTAAACAAAGCAATGGTTACCTCAATGCCAAGGTCGGCCTGGAAGCTGCTGATGCTCCTGGTATTTAAAAAACCCTTCAGGTATGCCGTTGCAGGATATGGTGTATTGAGTTGTGTAAATGGCGGCGTTAATAAAAAAACAGGAGCACTCAAATGAAAATATTTAGACCGCAAAAATAAGTGAACTAATCTGTTGAATATACATCTCTTTCCGGCCTGTTACACCTGTTGAGCCATCTTATTGTTATTCTGAATGCAGCTGCGGCTGTTGCCTGCCAAACTACCGCCTGGTCATTCCATAATCTGTACAATTTTTCTTTTTCGGAAGATTGTTCCGGAAAATGGAAAAACCGAAACCAATGAATTTTCTAATCAGCTGGTAAACAGGTACTTAAAAACTGGCATCAATCATGTTTACCCTGTGCCACAACACTTAAGACCACGCTTTAACATCAAAAAATGAAAACATTACTCCTCATCGTAACCATCACCATATCCATGCTAACAGGATATGCACAAGGTAACCATGTGTTTTCTAATGCTGAGCTGGTTAATAGTAGTATAATGGATATCCCTGCTTCGGGAAACATTGGCTGGAGTACGGAAAGAACATCAGTACCGGGCTATTTCAGCGCTATCAATACAGCAGCATTTACCGGCTGTTCTGATATTGCAAACATAAATGGTTACATAAAAAAGTATGGCAACAGTCCTTTTATATTCCCGGTTGGCAGTGGCGATGACCTGAGAACACTGGAAATATCTTCCCCGGCATCTGTAACGGATGCTTATGCTACAGCTTGGATCAAGGGAGACCCTGGCATTACTGCCGACCCTACAGCACCTTATGCTGGCACACACAGTGTATTTTCTGTTACAGCACCAATTGTTGCAGTAAGCACGGCAGGCCAATGGGACTGGCAGGTAGGTGATGCCGGAAACCTGGGACCAACAACAACCGGTACAGGTGAAGGCCTTACCATAACAGTAAGCATACCCGATATGACGCATTTCGGGCTTGCCTCCAGCTTACGTTTGGTGGGATGGAACGGAGTAAGCTGGACCGACCTTAGCGGAGCACCTGCAGCAAATGGTAATACAGAGAACAGCACTTTAAGCGGAACAATGATAGCAGGTATTACCGCTATAGCAGTGGGAAGCGTTTCCGGAACACTTCCTTTGAAGTTAGAAAGCTTTGATGCAGCAGCCGGCAATTGCAGTGCGGTAATTAAATGGACAACTTTAAACGAGATCAATACCAAAGAATTTGTTTTGCAGCAAAGTACTGATAACAGTAACTACACTGTGGTTACTACTGTAAAAGCAAAAGGAGGAAGCTCGGTTACTGATTACAGCCTTACAGTATCACAAGCTTCAGGCCTGTACTACTATCGTTTAAAAATGATTGACAAAGACGGAGTTTATACCTATTCCAATATTGCTTTGTGCCGTAGCAGCTGTTCAGGTAATGAATACATGATGGTTTATCCCAATCCTGCAGTAGCTACCAGTACCGTGTACCTGAAATTTGGCACACACTACCAGGGAAAAGCAACGCTTGTGATCAGTAATACACTCGGCCAGAGATTATCCATTACTACAATACAGGTTAGTGCAGGGCCAAATATTTTACCGGTAAATGTATCAGCATTTGCGGCAGGAACATACCTGTTAACTATAATGGGAGAAAACGGGGTACCTGTTGGCACCGTACAAAAACTTATCAAGCAGTAATTTATTAATACCCATGAAAAAAAGGTTTTTACATAGTGTGGTTTCAATAATGTTGTTTGCGGTAGCAATCGCTTACAGCCCCCGTTTACTTGCCCAGGTAAAAGTAGGCCAGAACCCTACCACACTTAACCCGAATGCCATTTTAGAATTGGAAACCAATAACAAGGGTTTGCTGCTGCCCAGGCTTGCTTTAACAGCAACTACTAACCCTGCCCCCTTATCAGGCTTTGTAAAAGGTATGCTGGTATACAACACTACTGCAAACGGTACAATTGCTGCCGGCCTGTATTATTGTGACGGCACCAAATGGATCTGGGTCAATCCATCCGGACCTTCGGGTGGCCCTTCGGGTAATGAAAGCTGGAATGTTACGGGCAACAGTAATACAACGGCATCAAACTTTTTAGGCACTACTGATAATGCGCCACTGGTAATTAAGACCAATAACACGGAGCGCATGCGCATAACTGCAGACGGGTGGATAGGCATTGGCACAATAACCCCCACCGCAGCATTGCAGGTAAAAGGCCAGCTGGTGATCGATTCTATTACCGCCGGCAACACACTTACCGATAGTTTTTTAGTAGCTAACCCGGCTGACGGAAGAGTAAAAATGGTGTCGGCAGCAAGCTTTGTTTCGGTACAGAAAAAAAATACTACGCTTGTGGCAAGCAATGGCCAGACCATTTTTAATACCCCGGCAGTAATTACTGATATTGATAAAGTATCACTGTACAGGAATGGAGTATTGATATCCTGTACAAAAAATACCGCCACCTCGGTTATAGCAGAAGTGGCCTGCAACGCCGGTGATGAAATCAGAATTATTCAATTACTATAACAACAATCAATTATTAATCATTCTTGTATCCAAAAAATCTGATAACAGGAAAAAAAAACAAAAACAAAACAAATGAAAAAAGTCTTACTTCTCTCCGCATTAGCACTTGGTATTGGTTTTACTGCAAGCGCTCAAAAAGTACCAACAAAAGTTATCGACAACAAAGGAACTATTAAATGGGTTCTCGACAGTTCAACAGCTGTTATTACAAAAGCAGATAGTACCATTTTGTATGTTACACCCAGCCAGTTACACCAGAGCCAGAATGACGTGGTAAGATATTCAGATACTGCCAGCATGCTGTCTCCCTACACCAATGCAGCCAATAACGGCTTAACTAAAAACGGCCAAACGGTACAGTTAGGTGGCGAATTAATTCAACCTACAACTATTGCCACTACTGCCGCTAACTTTTTAGCCATCACAGGTTTGCAGTCCGGTTCAAACACCACCGACAGTGTAATGGTAGTAAACCCGACAACCGGGCAGGTAAAATATATTTCTGCATCATCATTATTTAATGCACTAACCTTTGGTAATGGTTTAACCAAAACCGGTAATGGTGTTGAATTAGGCGGTGCTTTAAACAAAGCCACCACTATTGGTACAGATGCCACCAACACTTTAAAGATAACCGGTTTACAGGCAGGTGACCTGGCTACCGACAGCCTTGTAGTAACTACTACTGATGGTACATTGAAAAAAGTAGCTGCAGAATCTTTATTACAAAGCGGCGACCAGAACTACACAGCCACTGCTACCCAGGCAACTTTTGCGGTAGCCAATATGCCGGCCCAGGTTTCTAAAGTATCTGTATACAGAAATGGTGTTAAATTACTTGCCACTACCGATTATACTGTAACTGCAGGTAGTGTTACCTTAACCTCTGCCATGGCAGCACTTATTGCAGCCGATGATGTAATAGAAGTTCAGTGGGTTAAATAATAGTACACTGTTTTCACTATTGCTTAGTTTAATTTATAAAATACGCTGTTTTAGCAACCCGTTTTATTAAAATATAAAGCGGGTTGCTGTAAACGCAAATTAATCCCGATGAAAAAGATCTGCATACTCTCAATTTTATTTTGTATTTCGCTGCACGGCATTGCACAAATAGCCGTTGACCCAAAGGGAACAAAAATCCTGGTAGACAGCAGCAAATGGAAAATTTCGGGCAATAATATTTACAATAAAAATACAGGCAGTATTGGTATAGGCACGGCCTCCCCTACTGCACAACTGCACACAACCGGCACCGTAAGATTACAGGGTATTGGCAATAATACCACCAATACCAAAATTGTAACTACAGACGATGCAGGCAATATAACCACCAGGTTGTTTTCAAACTTATTATCCGGTAATGCCATTACATCATTAAACGGACTCACCAATTCAACCCAAACATTTACAACCGGCACCACCGGTACCGATTTCAATATTGTATCCTCCGGCACGGTACATACATTTAATATACCATCGGCATCTGCCACCGGCAGAGGCGCATTATCTGCAGCCGACTGGACTACATTTAATAACAAAACCGGCACTGTTACTGCAACCACCCCTGCCGCAGTAACCAACGCCTCCACTACCGCAACTATTAATAATACTGCGGCTTACTGGAATGCCAACCAATTGCAGGGCAAAGACATTGCAACTACCACACCAACGAACGGACAGGTGTTAACTTATAATACAGCTACCACCAAATGGGAACCGGCAGCTGTTTCACTACCTGCTACTACAGTAAGCAATACCAATACTGCCCCCAACAGCTTAACCACTACTGTAAATGGCATTACAGGTACAGCCATACCAATAGTAAATACGGTATCCAATACATCAGCTGCCAATACACTAAAAACTACAGTGAATGGCGTAGCAGGCGCAACGGTAAATATTATTAATACCAATGCCCTTACACAAAATGGCAGCAATCAACTCATCAGCACCGTTAATGGTGTTGCCACCACAGCATTAACCGCAAATATTACCGGCGATGTTACAGGCAATTTGGGTGCAGCAGTGGTATCAAAAATAAATGGCTCGCCACTGGGTACCACCACCGGTGCCAGCAACGGGCAGGTATTAACCTGGAATGGCAGTGCATGGGTACCCGCCGCTGTTAGTACTTCCATCACGGTAAGTAATACCAACAATGCACCCAATAGTTTAAGCACCACTGTAAACGGGGTTACCGGTACCGCAGTACCCATTGTAAATTCCGTATCAAACAATTCCAACAACAACACTTTAACTACTACCGTAAATGGCATTACAGGCACTTCTGTACCCATCATCAATTCTGTTTCCAATACTTTATCGGGTACCAATTTAACTACTACCGTTAATGGCGTTACAGGTGCAGGCGTAAATCTTTCCGGCTTAATTCCATCTACCATCAACAGCCTTAATTTATCAGGCAATACACTTACCAGTACCGTTAATGGTATTACTGCCAATAGTAACACGGTAAGCAGTGTAAGCAGCACATCAACAAATAATAATTTAACCACTTCGGTAAACGGTGTTACTGGCAATACAGTAAATCTGGTAAATTCAATTTCCAATACTACGGCTGCCAATACTTTAACCACTACCGTGAATGGTATTACGGGTGCAGCAGTACCCATCATTAATACGATATCCAATAATATGTCGGGCGGCAATTTAACTACTACTGTAAATGGTATTACAAGTGCTCCGTTGAACCTTGCAGGTCTTTTACCCGCCACTACCAATACCCTGGCTTTATCAGGCAACACACTTACCAGCACAGTAAATGGTGTTACAGCAACCGGTAATGCGGTAAGTACAGTAGCAAATACTTCTTCAGTTAATAACTTGACCACTACAATAAATGGCGTAACGGGTACCGCAGTACCGATAGTAAATTCAATTTCCAATAATTTATCGGGGAATAATTTAACTACTACTGTGAATGGTATTGCAAGTACTGCAATCAGTCTTGCCTCCATTATACCGGCTACAACCAATACAATAAGCATGTCAGGTAATACACTCACCACTACGGTAAATGGTATTACAGACACCAGCCTTAGTGTTAGTTCGGTATCAAATACTTCCTATATCAACACATTATTTACAACCGTAAACGGCGTTACAGGTAGCGGTGTAAATATTATTAATACCAATGCACTTACACTTTCCAACGGTGCCTTAACCAGCACGGTAAATGGTGTTGCCAGTTCACCTGCAGTAAACGTAGTAGCCGCTACCAGCAATGGATTGACCACTACTAGCGGTACAGCGCAACTGGGAGGAACCTTAACACAGGCCACCACTATAAATACAGGTGCATCCAACACTTTATCATTAGCCGGTCTGCAAACAGGTTTATCAACAGACAGTTTACTGGTAGCTTCTTCAGGTACGGGTGTAATTAAAAAAATTGCAGCAGTAAGTTTTCCTCAGATACTGGTTGATGCACGTAAAACAACCGCATATACGCCCTCAGCAACTTTTACCACTATTGTATACAACAGTACCAATACCAATATTGGCTCTGCCTACAGCACCACAACAGGCGCATTTACTGCTCCGGCCACGGGGCTGTACGAGATCATTGTAAACAATGGCTATACCTTCAGTGGCTCCAATACCCAGGAGCAAATTGCCAACCAGATCATTGTAAACAGTGTGGTGGATATGGAAAAATATGTATCCGGTTACCGTTCCGGCAGCAATATCATTGCTACAGTATCGGGCAACACTATTATCAGTATCACTGCAGGGCAAACGGTTACCATTTCCTGCGGTGCCGAAATTGGTACTGCCACTCCGTTAACCGGCACCGGGCAGCATGTACTTAAAATTATCAGGCTGCAATAAAACGTTGTTGAAATGGCCACTAGCCCGGGGGCTGGTAAAAAGTATGCCCATATAAAAAAGAAAAAAGCAATTCTTGCTTCCTCCTTTGTCTTCTGCTGTAACTGCGGCTAATTTTTCTTACAAAAAAAAGAACCCCATTCCTTTCAGAATGGGGCCTCTATTAAAAGCTGGTCTACATTACTCTTCAATCTTCATTTTACCTTTTGCTTTTGCCATTACTTCTTCTGCAATGTTATTTGGTGCAGGATTGTAATGACTGAACTCCATGGTAGAAGTAGCACGGCCACTTGATAATGAACGCAATTGCGTAACATAACCAAACATTTCGCTTAATGGCACCTTGGCTTTAATAACCTGTACACCATGTTTGCTATCCATACCTTCCAGCATACCACGACGGCGGTTAAGGTCACCCGTTACATCACCCATGTACTGGTCTGGTGTTAACACTTCCACTTTCATGATAGGCTCTAACAATACCGGTTTAGCCTTGCGGCCTGCTTCACGGTAACCTTGCTTGGCACAAAGTTCAAAACTCATCGCATCACTATCCACCTGGTGGAAAGATCCGTCCTTCACTACGACTTTCATGCTTTCCATCGGGTAACCTGCAAGAACGCCGGTTGTCATTGCACTTTCAAAACCTTTCTGAATGGCAGGAACAAATTCCTTAGGAATAGATCCACCAAACAAACTGTTTACAAACTGGAAGTTTGATTTACCTTCTTTCAAAAATTCTTCATCAGCAGGGCCGATAGAGAAAATGATATCCGCAAATTTACCACGACCACCCGTTTGTTTCTTCAACGTTTCACGGTGTTCGATAGTGTTATGGAACGCTTCTTTATAAGCCACCTGTGGTGCACCCTGGTTAATTTCAACCTTAAACTCACGACGCATACGATCAACAATGATCTCTAAGTGTAACTCACCCATTCCACTTAAAATGGTCTGGCCGGTTTCTTCGTCTGTCTTTACACGTAAGGTAGGATCTTCTTCTACCAGCTTAGCAATAGCCATACCCATTTTATCAACGTCGGCCTGTGTTTTTGGTTCAACTGCCACACTGATAACCGGTTCAGGGAAGGTCATCGCTTCCAGAACGATCGGGTTATCTTCATTACACAAGGTATCTCCTGTTTTGATATCTTTAAATCCTACAGCTGCACCAATATCACCGGCTTCAATAAAATCAACCGGGTTTTGTTTGTTGGCATGCATCTGCATGATACGGCTGATACGCTCTTTTTTACCTGTACGGGTATTTAAAACGTAAGAACCTGAATCTAACCTTCCGCTATACGCACGGAAGAATGCTAAACGACCCACAAACGGATCGGTCATGATCTTAAATGCCAAAGCACTGAATGGTTCTTTAGGATCGGAGTGACGCAATAATTCTTCTCCTGTATCAGGATCAGTTCCTTTTACCGCTTCAATATCCAAAGGACCAGGCAGGTAACGAACGATAGCATCCAATGCAGTTTGTACACCTTTGTTTTTAAAAGATGAACCACACATCATCGGGATGATAGAGATATCAATAGTTGCTTTGCGGATCGCTTCGTGCATTTCATCTTCTGTAATGCTGTTAGGATCATCAAAGAATTTTTCCAGTAATTTATCATCGTATTCTGCAACAGCTTCTACAAGGTGTTGTCTCCATTCGTTCACTTCTTCCAGCATATCTTCAGGAATAGGCACTTCATTGTAGGTCATACCCTGTCCTGCTTCATCCCATATCATACCTTTCATGGTAATCAGATCCACCACACCTTTAAAGTTGTCTTCAGCACCAATAGGTAATTGCAAAGGCACGGCTTTAGCACCCAGCATTTCCTTGATCTGTTTAACCACGTTTAAAAAGTCAGCACCACTTCTGTCCATTTTGTTTACAAAACCAATACGTGGTACTTTGTAACGGTTGGCCTGGCGCCAAACGGTTTCGCTCTGTGGCTCCACACCAGATACGGCGCAGAACAAGGCTAATAAACCATCCAGTACACGTAAAGAACGTTCTACTTCCACAGTAAAATCCACGTGACCGGGAGTATCGATAATGTTGAATTTGTATTGTTTGGTATCCGGTGTTTTTTTGTTTTGCACCATCGGGAAGTTCCAAAAGCAGGTGGTAGCAGCACTGGTAATAGTGATACCTCTTTCCTGTTCCTGGGCCATCCAGTCCATGGTGGCGGCACCATCATGCACCTCACCTATTTTATGATTCACACCGGTATAATATAATATACGTTCGGTGGTAGTGGTTTTACCGGCATCAATGTGAGCGGCAATACCAAAGTTGCGTTGATAACGTAAATCTGCCATTGTATTAACTGTTTGTTTTTTTTGTTGTTGAATAGATTCCTGTCCTATATTGAATATTGAACTTTAAAACCTTGATTATCTGCTTGAAAACCCGGCACTTACACCTGCCGGCACACTTTACCCTGTAGATTCCTGAAAGCTATCAGGAAGGGTTTGATATGATTTACTTTACTCTCATAGTATGCTAAATAAGTACTGCGCCATCCTTTACTGCTGTACTTTTTAGCGCCGCAAAGGTAAGGAATTTTGGAATATGAACAAGGGGTACCGGATGGAATACTACATAACAATAAAATATAATTTCACTTGGATATATAATACACATTTATTATATTAGTAGGTGACCGAATCATTTCCAGAATTCTTCTAAAGCAATTGTAGTTTTTTTAGAAGATTTTATCTGGGCTTTACTTTTTAGAATAGCCTATAGTTACAACGAAAGGTATAAATCCCGGTAAATAAACCCATATGGCACAAACCAAAAAAAAGGCTGCCGTTAAAGCACCACGAAGAGCTAATGCCAAAGCCAGATTAACAGCGCCCAAAATAGAAGACCTGATTGAATCCTATTCGAGGATCAATGTTCCGATTTATTCCAGCGAACTTATTAAAACCGCCGGGCTCGACTTTTCGGATATCAAATCCTTTAATACAACATTAAAAGAAATAAGAGCCTCTTTGGGAGGTAAGTTTAAAAAATCAATCAGAACAGACACTATTTCTGATATCAAACAAAGTTTTAGAAAAGAAAAACTTGTATTTGTTTTAGGTGCCGGTGTATCTATGACGTATGGCTTACCAAGCTGGGATACGCTGCTTCAGAAGCTGATGGTCACAACCCTGCAGAGAGAAAAAAAAGCTTCAGGCATATTATCAAAACTTTTTTCAAAACTTTTTAATCCAAGTCCGTTAATAGCGGGTCGTTATCTTCAAAAATATTTTGAAAATAATAACCAGTCATTTGAAGAAGCAGTTCAAAAAATTTTATATGATGAGATCAAAAGAGATACCGTATCGCAACTGATGACCGAAATTGTAAAATTTTGCATCGCCCCTGGTAAAAGCCCCAACCTAAACAGTATCATAACATATAATTTTGATGACATTTTAGAACAGAGTATCAGAAAAATAAGCGTTGACCTGCCTTTTAAATCAATCTTTGGTACAGGAATGGATGTTGATACCGGCGAGTTCCCGATTTATCATGTACATGGTTTTCTTCCTGAAAATGAAAAATTAACCACTGCAAATCAAATTACATTTGGCGAAAACATTTACCATAAGCAGTATACAGATACCTATAGCTGGAACAACATAGTGCAGATAAATAAATTCAGAGAAAATAACTGTTTGTTTATCGGAACGTCATTGACAGATCCCAATACCAGGCGTTTACTCGATATTGCCAACCAGCAACGAACCGCTGCAAAAGGGTCTCATTTTATTTTTAAATTAAAATACAAAAAAGAGGACCTTAAGAAAGCGCTGGAAATTTTATTGAACCAGAACAAGGATTTATTGAATGAAAAATCAAACGCAAAGCTGGAACTTGGAGAAACAGTCAATACATTAATTGAAACAGTAGAAACATTTGAAGAGAATGATTTAAACTCGTTTGGAATAAAAACAATCTGGGTAAACACTTATGCCGAAATACCTGATATTTTACAAGAAATCCGTACGACTTAAATAATTATGATCCATCTTAAAAAAAATGCCGCATACTACAGCATTAACGTGTTACAATTTAAATGGCACGGTAAAATACAAGGCAAACTCTTAAAAACCGGTGCCGGTACTTGTACCGGGTATATAAAATGACCAGTTAAAAAAACTGAATTTTCAACAACCACATGTTCTCCACTTTTCTCCCGACCTTTACACCATAAATACAAATACCAATGGCCCATATAAAAGTAATTATCACCGGTGCCACAGGCATGGTGGGTGAAGGTGTGATGATGGAATGTTTACAAAACCCCAAAGTGCAGGAAGTGCTCATCGTTTCCCGTAAACATTACGAATTACAGCATCCCAAACTGAAAGAACTGATTGTTCCGGATTTTTTTAAACTGGATAATTTTGCTGCGGCTATAACAGGTTATGATGCCTGTTTTTTCTGCGCCGGCATCAGCTCTGTAGGTATGAAGGAAGAAAAATTCAGGCATATTACTTATGATACCACCATGGCATTTGCAAAATCATTACTGGCTGTAAATAACAATATGGTATTCACTTATGTTTCGGGCAGCCTTACCGATAGCAGCGAAAAAGGTAAAGTAATGTGGGCACGTGTAAAAGGCAAAACAGAAAACGACCTGGCAAAGCTGGGCTTTAAGGCAGCATATAATTTCAGGCCGGGTGTGATGCTGCCTTTTCCCGAACAAAAAAACTGGAAGGCCCTGTATAAATTTATTGCAAGGATCATGAAAGCACTTGCCCCATCAAAAATAATTACCATGCAGGAACTGGGCCGTGCTATGGTGAATACGGCAACAATTGGTTATGCCAAAACAATACTGGAGATAGCAGATATTAAAGCACTGGCAAAGCAATAACATCCATGCACCGCATCTAAAACGCTACTTATGCTAAAACGTATTATAGAGGTCATTGCAGGGATTGCCCTTGCCTTCTGCTTAATCGCTTCCTACAGCAGCAGCACTCAACCGGATCAACTGATCATCTGGTATATTATACCGCCACGTTTTTTACAGATCGTTGTATGGATAGCTTTGTTTTTACTGGCGTCAAGATTGGTGTGGGGCAAACCAAAAGACCAGTCAAAATATTTTTACGATCTCTTTGTAAAACTATTCGGCGATCCTAAAAAAGGAAAAAAAACGAAGTAGGCTGTTATGTTTTAACAGCAGGTATCGCTACTCTTTCACAAAAGCCATCACTTTTGTCCTTCCTTCAGTAGTTACACCATAAAGTTGGTAGGTGCCACTGGCCAGGCTAGCCACATTCATTTCAATTGCGTTAAACCCTGCAATAAGCGTTTGGCTTTGCGTATGCACCACGCGGCCGGTAATATCTGTAATAATGATCGTTATTTTCAACCGCTCGGCAGCACTGATATTGTATTTAAAATTACCATTGGCGGCAACAGGGTTAGGTGTAATGCTGATCACATCAAATCCTTTATCAGCATTACTTAAGGCTACCATGGATGTGTAGTTTATCATTCCGTTATCATCAATCATTTTAAGGCGGTAGTAATTAATGCCTTTTAATAATTGCGTGTTGGCATAACTGAAAGGTTGCAGCATTTGTACCGGCGTTGCAGTAATGCTGTAAATATCAGTAAAATTGCGGGCGTCGGCACTTTGTTGCAATATCATTTTCCCTTTAGCTGAATTTTCTGCATACACTTTCCAGTTGAGCACATGAGTATTGCCATTTTTAGTACCGGTAAAATATTCGTAATGTATAGCCAGCGGGCCAATGATGCCCATGCAATTAACATTTTGCGCATATGCCAGGGTGTTACCCGCCCTGTTTTCCTGCCATACGGCAACCCCCATATCTGCTGCCACAGAAAAATTGTACCTGGCCTTGGTATTAGCGGTACCTGCAATCACCAGCCGGGTAACGGGCCATACCGGCCAGATAAAATTACCGTTGGCATCTATTTTAGTAGCGTAAATATTATTGGTTACATCGCTGTAAAACATAAACATTAAACTGCCATCGCTGCATAAGCCCATGCCGGTAGGCCAGGTTTGTTCCCTGTTGGCAGATAGCGGAATTAATTCTTTGGCATTATCAGTAAGCTGCCTTGCACCCGTGGCGGCAGCAAAGCGTTGTGTATAGATGCCGTAAGTAACCTGGTTGATATCGGTATAAGTTTGTACGGCCCATACTTCCTGCAACATAGCATTGTACACAATGGTAATATTCATTTCATAATTCACCTGCTCGGTAGAAAAATCGCTGCCGTTGATACCCCAGGGCAAACTACCGTCGCCATCTACACGTTGTACAAATCCATCAAAGCGGTTTTGTAAATTGGGGTTGCCATAGTAACCAATGTAAGTAACATCTGCCAGTGAAGTGACAGAGTAATATCTTGAAGTGGCCGTTACATAGTTGGATAGCGGGTTGCTTGTCCACAAAGTATTGCCATCACTGTCAAATTGTTTTTCGTATAAGGTACTGGGTAAGGGATTGCCAACGGTACCATTGCGTTGCTGAAATACCATCCCCCATTTATCCCCTGTATGTGCCACCAGTTGCGGCCGGGTGATCTGCCTGCCGGTAATAACAGGATTGATCTCCAGCGCACTGCCCCATGCCAACGCCCCTGCTGCCGTTACTTTCTGGTAATCAATTTTATTGTTGCTGGTATTACTCCATGCAAAAATATAATCGCCATTGCTTAACTGACATGGATAAGGAGCCAGGCCAACACCTAATAATAAACCATCGCCGGTACCAGGTGTGGTTTCCCACAATGATTGCCCTGCAGTATTTATTTTATAGGCTACTGCCGAAAAGCTTGCCGATCGCTGATCCTGGAAAGCCACAATAAAATTATCCTGTGCATCCGTCATTACATTGTATACAAAGGTGGCGCTGTTGGCAGGGTAACTGTTAAGAATGATACCATCGTTGCCAAATTGCTTTACCCCTGCCGCATTGATGTACTGCACTACCATATCAAAATTGCTGCCATTGGGTTTGTACATGCTGATAAAGGTACCGCCGGTACTGGTAGGTGATGTTAATATTACCGATGAAGTATAAGAGGATACTTCCACATTGATGGCAGGGTCTGCCGACCATTGGCAGCATGCGGTACAGAGTATACCACTACAAATAATAGTAGCCAGAATTTTCTTCATGTTGCAGAAAGATTTGAATACAGTAAAAAAGTACTTAAAAATGTTGTCGGGTTAATAGCGGCGTTCGTTAGTTGACTTCAGTGGGAGGAGGATAGATGAGATACACAATTTAGGAAATTAAGGCTGAATAAAAAAATGGCACTCGTGGTGTGTAGTGTAAGCCTGCTTTTTATTTATTATGACTTATGAAAAACGTTTTTTATATTGTTACCTCAAACGATCTTCTCCCCTGCCAAAACAACAATCACTTTTTCATTTTTCAAACCAGCAACAACATGCCCCGATTATTTCTTCCTGCAATGGTAGTAATTGCACTGTTATTCCCAACAGTATCTAAAAGCCAGGCTACCTACAATGCCGAAATAAAACAAGCCGCCCTTGCATTTATAAACTCACTGGATAAAATGCACCGTCATGAAGCGCTGCTTTCTTTTACAGATACGGCAAGAATGAAATGGAATAACCTACCCATAGGCCTGCGTGCAAGAGCGGGTATGAGTGTAACGAATATGACAGAAGACCAGCGTAAATTATTTCACCGCATATTGTCTGTATCCCTTAGTTCGCAGGGATATCTTAAAGCTACCGGTATTATGCAACTGGACAATTTGCTGAATCGTTTTTATGACAGCCTGCACTATAAAAATATGATCCCCGATTCTACCTATAGTTTTATTAAAGATCTAAAATGGTCTACCGGGAATTATTTTCTCGCCTTTTTTGGTACCCCTGCAGACAGTGTATGGGGATATAAAGTAGAGGGCCATCACCTCTCTCTGAATTTTACTTTTGTAAAAGACAAGCTTTCGGTAACACCTTTGTTTGTGGGCACCGATCCTGCCGAATACGGAATGATGGAATACGCCGGCCTGCGCATACTGGGGCAGGAAGAAGACCTGGGCATTAAACTCATTCATTTATTACCGCCTGCGCAACAACAAAAAGCCACCATGAGTGCTGCTGTTCCAAAAGATATTATTACTGCCGCAGAAAGTGGCAAACGGTTAATTGATAACTGGGGTATACAGGCCAAAGAAATGACGAAAGAGCAACAGGCAGTGTTGCGTTACATCATCCGTGAATTTGTTTTTAATTTAGAATACGACAAGGCTGTTGCAGAGTATGATAAAATTATAAAAGCCGGTATTGATAAAATATATTTTGGCTGGATCGGGGAGTATGATGAAACAAAAGCACACTACTATGTATTGAATGGCCCTACATTTTTAATTGAGTTTGATAATTCAGGATTTGGCGGCAAGGGCAATCATATACACGCTATATGGAGAGAGAAAGGTAATGAGTATGGCGAAGATGTATTGAAGCAGCATTATTTAGCCGAAAAACATTGACCTGATTTAATAAACCATATATCTATCTGAACAGCTTATTACTTACATTTGCTCACTAAAAAAACTAAAAATGAAAAAGATACTATTGATCGTAACGGTTTTGTTTGCTTTAACTTTTGCCAATGCACAAACATTAACCACCCCACAACCCTCGCCTACACAAACCATAAAACAAAATTTTGGTGTGGGTGCAATTGAATTGAGTTATAGCCGTCCGGCAGTAAAAGGAAGAAAAGTAATGGGCGACCTGGTGCCCTTTGGTAAAGTATGGCGTACCGGTGCCAACGGCGCTACCACCCTTACTTTTAGTGATGATGTAACCATTGGCGGCACATTGGTTAAAGCAGGTAAATATGGCTTGCTTACCATTCCCGGCGAAAAAAAATGGACCATCATTATTTCAAAGGATGTTACCGTAAACCAGCCATCTGCCTACAAAGTTGAAAACGATGTTGTACGTGTAGAAGCCGATGTGGTAACCATGCCGTATACCATTGAAAATTTTACCATCAATTTTGCATCCATCACCGGCAGCAGTTGTAATGTGGAGTTGATGTGGGAGCATACTTACCTGCAGTTTCCCATCACCACCGGTACTGATGCCAATGTAATGGCGCAGATAGACAATGTAATGAACAAGGATAACAAGCCTTATTTTAACGCCGCCTCTTATTACTACGATAATGGCAAAGATTTAAACCAGGCTTTAACCTGGGTGAATAAAGCGCTGGAAACTAACAAAGAAGCTTTTTTCATGTATTTATTAAAAGCCCGTATCCATAAAAAACTGGGTGATAAAACGGCTGCAAAAGCTGCTGCATTATTATGCAAGGATTATGCTACCAAGGCAAAAAATGATGATTATGTAAAAATGGCTACCGAATTAATAGCCGGTTTATAATTGAATTTTTATTTTACGCCGCAATAGTTTTAAAAAGCTGTTGCGGCATTTTTTTTGTGCATAATTTTTTTGTATTACAGAAAAGATAACCTGCTATTTGCTTTTAAATGCAACTGATAATTTGTATTTTACTAGATGTACAGGTACTTATTATTTTTTACTTTCTTAATCAGTTGTACCATGAGTAACGGTAATAAAAAATACGCATCCAAAGCTGGTGAATTAAAAGAAACGGATTGCCACAGTGATCTTAAAACATTACAAATCATTGATAAAAAGGAAGGCGAAATATTTTTATTGGATAATGTAAATTTCGGCATTCATTACAAAGGCAATACTATGCCGCTGTTACCCTGTAACCTGCCCGCCGCATTACAAAAAGCAGGTAAAAAAATTATCTTCAGCGGAGCCATTAAAGAAACAAAGCCAGAAGAGTTATGGGCCGGAACTCCTTTTGTGCTTACAAAGGCCGAAGAAAAGTAGCCCAAATAAAATAAGGACAGCGTAACAGCTGCCCTTATTTTATAACGTGACATCATTAAACTTATGGATTATCAAATCCTGTATCACGTTTTCTGTCTTCTTTTTCCGGTGCTAAAATTTTTGCGGCATCTTTAGCTATCATTTCTTTTACTTCCTGTTTGATAGGTTGTTTATTAAAATGCGCCACTAAATTTTTCACTGTACTTTCTGCAGCTTTCATATTGCCTTCACGCTGATAGGCTTTAGCCAGTATCTGCATACCCTGGTTCAGGCTGATATTATCCAGTCCTTTTCCCTGTTTTGATTTTTCTATCACTTCGTTAAGCAATACTTCACCGGCGTTAAAATCAGGCATCCGTACTTCCATTGCTTTATCGGCAGTAATGGTTTTAAAAGTACGTTGTTCATTTACACCTTTAACGAATTGTGCATATACTGCCAGCGGGTGATCTTTATACTTGTCCACTACAGTATTGATGGCATCGTTGCCTTTTTTCAGGTACGGTGCATCAGAACCCATAAAGGCAAATAAATACCCCACTTCATCAGTCAGTAACAGGTCAGCTACTTCTTCATCATGTTTGCCCGAAGGATATTTTACCCTCAGTGTTAATGTATCCGATACAATTCTTGATCCGTCTTCGTGGTAGTATACTGCACGTATCTGGTAATTGCCGGCCTGGTCAAAAATGAAACCCTGCTTACCGAAACCAATATACGAACTTTCATATACGCCGGGATTACTGCTGTTTAAAACAGTATGCTCCGGTTCGATGCACATTTCTGCCAATGGTTCGTACACCAGCGTTTCGCCACCGGGTTTTTTAATACCGATAGTTACAAAACCATAGTTTACATGCAGGCTGCTGTTTACCCTGTTATTTTTTGTACTGGTGGTTTTTAATTTTGTTTCCAGTACAACAGGTTCGCCAAGCAGGTATGTTTTTTTAGCTTCCAGTTGTAATTCAAGATTGGTGGTATTGTCAATATTATCTTCAAATAACGAACCAATATCCTGCAATGAAGAACCCACTGTAAATGGATTGCCTCCCATGATCACATTATTTCTGAAACCATGGCGGATATGAGTGAGTTCTGTCGGATCAAAGCGGAACGCAAAATGGCTCCAGAATGCTACCGCACCACCGGGATAACCCCATGGATAATTCATCCATGATAAAGAACCGGGTATATTTGGTTTTGGTGGTGTTGCCAGACTTTTTTGCCATGAGTGCAGCAGGTTAAAGCAATGGCCTAACTCGTGCACACAGGTATACAGCTGCAATCGTTGCTGTTCTGCCGATGCGCCGCCAATGCCCCTGTAAAATACAGCTGCACCCTGGCGTTGCAAACCGGTCTGATCGAACATGATGCCATATAAACCCGGGCCGTTAATATGTTCATACGCATGCAAGAGCCAGACATCCCATGCAGGATTATTCTGCATCAGGCTGAAATGATTTACCATGGCATTATGCAATTCTGCATTGGTCCATTTGGCATCGGCGCCTGCCAATGCCATGGGCACTACATTGCTGATGCCGGCGGTATTCATTTCCACACCTGCTTCGCCATAGGCAGTATTGATGCTTAATACCCTTGCCGGCCCGCCGGAAGGCAGCGACCCCGTGTTGTAATTAACAAAAGGTACCACACCCGATGTACGGTCCTGCTCTAACCTAACGGTTCGGAATGCACGACTGAAATTATTACATACATACATGGCACCCGGAGCATTGGTACTTACATGAAACCATTGCAGCATGGCAGGTGCCAGCGGCTGAAACACCAGGGTTTGTTTAATAGCTATTTTCAGTTTGGTGTAAGAAGTGGCCCATGTTGTAGCAGTATTACCCGTAATGGTAATGATACCATTTACGATGGTGGTGGTAATACTATCAGCTATAAAAGAACCGAAGTAAGATTTTGTTTGCCCCGAGATCATATAATAATCGCCGCTTACTTTTTGTAAAGGAGCAGCACCATCAACATCCACCCTCAGTTCAAGTTCAAAATTTCCTAATTGGCCGCGGTAACGTCCGTATACTTTATTTTTTATAATGGGTATTGGCGGAATTGGTAATGTGGCAGCGGTGCCATCTGCATTCATTTCCATTTCATCTTCCATCATGGCGGTACTCATTTCGTCCTGTTCGGTTACAGCAAAATACTCTTCTGTAACAGCAGCATTTCTTTCCTCTTTCTCCGGGGATGTTTTTTTGGGTTTTTTAATAAACGGAGCAGGCACGGCACTGCTGGCGTTGGGTTCTGCCAATGCATCGGCATGGCCGTTACTTTGTTGATGTTTCATACTTACTAAAATTTAATAGTGATACAATTTCATTCCAATAATTCGGGCAATTCATGTTTACAGTTTGTTCTCTCCATACATTTTTTTGTTTTGAGGGTGATCAATTGTTCCGTACCATTCACGCCGGTACAGTTTGACGTTTTATTGCGATGAATAAAAGATCAATTAAAAAACTACCGGTAAGCATTTAAAAAATACTGTGGACGCAGAGGAGAAAAATAAAAAACCGTACTAAAAGAAGTCCGTTGCTGCAGTGTGATAGCCGCTGGCTAAAGTTTGAAAAGAGTTATTAGTGTTATTTTACTTCGGGACATTGAAATTAAGCTTCCATAAAAAAAAATGCAAGCTTTTTTACATAAAAATTTATGAACATTTTTCATGATATCATAAAAGCAAGTGATTCAATAAGATGCTACAAAATAAAATTTGCATTTCAACTCCCCCGGGTTGCTTTTATCCCCGGACGTTTTGAATATGCTACTTCTGCTTAACTGTATCAATTTTGCCTGTTATTAAAAACATAACAATAATTTAAGAAAGATACAACGCCAATTGCTGTTATTTCAAATTTTGTAAATTAAATTACTGTCTTGTAAACTCTTGTAAGGTTTACCATTTTTTTAGTCTGCTTATGAATTTATATATCACAATAAAGCATCGTTTTTTTACAGTACTGCTATTCATGGCTTCCTGTACCGGCCATTCCGGCAAAGCGGATAAGCAAGCCGTTGTAATTAAAAAAGATGTTGCAACGCAAAAAATTGCTCCAAAAATAATCTCAGATTCCACCAATGAGTTGACAGGAAAAATACAGCAATTAGAGCTGGAATATGTAGTTTGGGGATGTGCCTGTGCCAACTGGATAAGCCCAGGCGACAGAATAAAATATCAAAAAGAAAATGCACTGTCCTCCCATTCCATTTTTATTGAACCTGCAGATAGTACTTTGCGTTTACCGGATTTTTTTGATGCTTCAAAACACAACCTTATTGTAACAGGTCAATTCTATAAAAATGAAGACTACCCAAAAGGCACCCTACAAACTGAGGAGAACCTGGAAAAAGCAAAAGTATTCCGCTATACTGAATTCAGGATGCATGCAAAAGGAGAAAAATTAAAACCACATATCCGCAACCAGACATTTACAGTATCATACGGACTCACTGGTTGTACCTGTGCACAATGGCTGAAAACAATTTCCAATGCCAAACCTTTTAAAAAGGAATTATTTTACCTGGAAAGAGCGAATGAAAAACTGGTTGATGCTGACACGCTATTTAAAGGCAGCAGTTTACCAAAAATTTCAGTTACCGGGTATTTTATCAGCGATAAGGCTTATCCAAAAAATTATAACCCTTCAAAGGGAAGCCCCGACCCGGCTAAAGTTTTCCGCTACGAAAAAATAAAAATTATCAGCCGGTAATAACATACTTACTTTTTGCCTGGTTACCCAATATCAGATGCTACTTGCATTTAAACTACAAAATTCTTACACAAATTTTCTAAAATCTTACATCATTCCCACATTATTGAAATTAAACGGCCTTAAATATTCTTTTTAGCTGCAACACTATTACTTTCACTGTGGCTGTTGCATATTTCGATTTGAAATACCGGTTTATTGACCAGCCTGTTACAATTAACATTCAGTTTAAAAATACTTGCAACTGAACATACAGGCCGAATATTTTCAACAACAGTGCTTTAATAGAACATACCATGCAAACTGAATATAAAAATGACATACCGCTGGATCTGATCATCAGCGAATCGATGAAAGGGAATTCCAAAATGCAGGAAATATTATACCTGCAATTTGCGCCTGTAATGTATAAACAGTGCCTTCGCTATGCTAAAAGCAAAGCCGATGCAGAAGACCTGTTACAGGAAGGTTTTATAAAAATATTTGGCAACCTGGATAAATTCAGGGGCGAAGGAAGCTTTGAAGGCTGGCTGAAAAAAATCATGTTCCGCACAGCCGTAAGCCATTTCAGAAGCACCGTTAAAAAAACACATAGCCATCAAACAGAACTGAGCCCGTATATTGAAGACAGTGAAACCAATATTTTTGACACCCTTGCACAAAAAGATATTGTAAAAATTGTAACCAAATTACCCAGTGGTTACCGCACCGTTTTTACCATGTTTGTAATTGAAGGTTACAACCACCGTGAAATTGCCGGTATCCTGGGTTGCACAGAAGGCAGCTCCAAATCGCAGCTCAGCCGCTCCCGCACACAGTTACGTGAAATGCTGCAGCAAACGGCATAATATAACCAGCAATTGAATTTGATAGTTATTTTATAAAGCAACAATAATTACTTTATATACTTTGCATTTTCCTTATCAGTACTAAATGAGTATGGAAATGCTGAAATGCTTGTACCCCGGCCGGTTGCAGGTGTTGCACCCATTGTAAGGTTAAAGCTGCCGCCTTTTAAAATATCAAAATGGCTGAGCCAGTTTTTATCATAGGCAGCCCCATTCAAATTTGCTGCCTGAATATATTTATTGGCAGCACTGTTTGCAGGTGCATTAATAATAAATTGTTTGCCATTCTCCAAACTGATGGTGATCTTTTTAAATAACGGAGCCCCCAGTACATACTGATCGGTAGCAGGACAAACCGGGTAAAAACCCATTGCACTAAATACATACCAGGCCGATGTTTGCCCGTTATCTTCATCGCCGCAATACCCATCGGGAGTGGCTTTATACAACCTGTTCATTGCCTCACGTACCCAGTATTGTGTTTTCCATGGCTCGCCTGCATAATTGTACAGGTATATCATGTGTTGTATGGGCTGGTTGCCATGAGCATACTGGCCCATGTTGGCAATCTGCATTTCACGTATCTCATGTATCACACCACCATAATAACTATCATCAAAAACGGGTGGTAAACTAAACACACTATCCAGCATTTGTACAAACATTTTTTTGCCGCCCATTAAATTAATCAATCCATCCACATCATGAAAAACACTCCAGCTGTAATGCCAGCTGTTACCTTCGGTAAATGCATCACCCCATTTAAAAGGATTGAATGGCGATTGAAAACTACCATCGGCATTTTTACCACGCATTAATTTAGATTGCGGATCAAAAACATTTTTATAGTTCTGCGACCGTTTGGCATATAACCTGATCTCTTCTTCGGGCCTGTTTAATTTTTTTGCCAGTTGAAAAATGGTAAAATCATCATACGCATATTCCAATGTTCTTGCGGTGTTCTCATCAATCTTTACATCATAAGGCACATAACCTAAACTGTTGTAGTAACTCACTCCCTTACGCCCTACTGCACTTATTGGCCCTTCGTTATTGGCACCATGTTGCAGCGCTTCATATAAAGTATTGATATCGTAGCCACGCAATCCTTTCATGTAGGCATCGGATACCACTGACGCAGAATTATTCCCGATCATGATATCTGCATAACCCGGACTGCTCCATTCGGGCAACCAGCCACCTTCTTTATAATCGTTCACCAGGCCTTCCTGCATTTCTTTATTGACAGAAGGATATACTAAATTGAGAAAAGGGTATAATGCACGAAAGGTATCCCAGAAACCGGTGCCGCCAAATAAATAGCCCGGCATTACTTTTCCGTTATAAGGACTGTAATGCACAATATTACCTGCTGCATCTTTTTCGTATAATTTATTAGGGAAGAATAATGTTCTGTACAAACAGGAATAGAAAGTACGCAACTGATCAATCGTTCCACCTTCGGGTTTTATTTTTCCTAAGGTCTGGTTCCATATTTTTCTGGCCTTCGCTTTTACGGTTTCAAAATTATCAGTACCAATTTCTTTTACATTTAATTCTGCCTGTTCAATACTGATGAAAGAAGAAGCTACCCTTACATTTACTTTCTCTCCCTTATTGGTTTTAAATCCTACAATAGCACCAACATGATCGGCCTGCAACTCCAGCGTATCTTTTGCTAACTGGTTGCCCCGCCAGGCGCTTGAAATAGTAAAGGCTTTATCAAAATACAATACAAAATAATTTTTAAAGCCGGGCATTTTTCCGCGGCTGTATTTGCTGCTGTAACCAATGATCTTGTTTTGCGAAGGAATAATTTTTACATAAGAACCTTTATTGAATGCATCCAGCACCACATAAGCACTATCCGTTTTTGGAAATGTAAAACGGAAACTGGCCGCACGTTCGGTTGTGGTGATCTCTGTAGTTACATCATGATCGGCAAGGTAAACGCTATAATAGTAGGGTGTAACCGTTTCAGATTTATGCGTAAACCAGCTCGCCCTATCATCCTGTGTAAAACGCATGGCACCGGTAACCGGCATAATAGCAAATTGCCCGTAATCATTCATCCATGGCGAAGGCTGGTGCGTTTGTTTAAACCCACGTAATTTATCAGCGGCATATTGGTATTGCCACCCGTCCCCCATCTTTCCTGTTTGTGGTGTCCACATATTCATGCCCCATGGCACAGCAATAGCAGGATAGGTATTACCATTACTAAGATCAGGTTTGGAATCGGTACCCATTAAAGGATTAACATAATCTACGGGATCGTTTTGTGCTGTGGTACAATAATTAGCAGAAAGTATAAAAAGAATAAGGCATAATTTTTTCATGCCGGAAAGTTAAAACATAAATCCTTTACAACAGGCTATAAAAAGAAAATGATCAAATTTTATTGCTGCATACCATCAGCAACTTTATTTTTTCCATATATCTTATGATAAAAAAGAAAAGATAAAATATCTGCTCCCATTTTTAATAGTAAAAAAATCAGGGAAGGTTTCCAGCCTAAAAAAGCAGGCAACAATATCATCAGGTGCATGGGTATGATGCGCAGGTAAGGCAGCATGAACATTGCGCCCACATTAAACGTAACCTTACTTTCCATTTGTTTTTGCCTGATAAAATTCAGGATCGCTTCCAGGAAAAATACTGCCACACCAATTAGCAATACCGTCTTATTTACCGAACGCACGCCGATCTGTATCAATAAAAAAATCGCATACCCCAAATGAAAAAAACCGTAATGCACTAAAAAGAACCAGGCCGCACAACCCTGGTTACTGGCAGTTACTGGTTGGTTGTTCAGTTTAAAACTTTCGCCATCAAAATTTTTCATGGTAAGCAACTCAACAAAATTAAACAGCCCGATAGTTATACTTTGAAACCAGTATATCCACACTACCGTAGGAAATGCACCGGGATTATTTTCGTAATACCATATACAATAAAAGTTGCCGGCTAGAAGTAACAAAAATGATGGGTTGCTGAACAGGTTTTTAAACATCAGGTATATTTGATGCCGTTAAAATAAAGGATTTATTTTTTACACAGGATAAAACGAGTGTCTACTTATTTATAAATTTTATTTTTTGTAGCCATTTTTTAACTTTCGCTTGTGCCTCTTCAACCTTTTCGCCTTTAATTACAAGATATTGACCATCTTTTTCTGCCCCGGCTTTCATTTCAAAGCCTTCTTCCACTTTACTATCAGAACATAATTGTTTTACGGTCTGAAAACCAGTTCCCACACCGTAGCCGGCATTTGTATTAAAAGGAATCAGTGTTTTACCGCTAAAATTGTATTGTTTCAAAAAGCTTTTCATCGGTGGTGGCATCTTCATATCCCATGTTGGAAATCCTATAAATACACAATCATAGTTCTCAATACTATCAATTTTTGTTTTTAACGGAGGTAAATAGCCTGTTTCATTTTCTTTTACCACCTGTTGTACTGTTTGCTGATAGTTTTCAGGATAAGGTTTCTCCGGTTCAAGCGCTATCAGTGAGCCTCCAACATTTTGCTGAATGATTTCTGCTATTACTTTTGTATTATTTGTGCGTGACAAATACACGATCAATATTTTTTTTGGCAATACTGTTTGTGCACCAGAGCAACCGTATGCTATGCACAGGCTGATGATCGCTGAAAGAATAAGCGTATTTTTCATTCTGAGAGTTCTTTACTTTTTTTGTGGCGCTTCTACATCAGAAAAATCAAGTACAAATTTCGGCAGGCGCTCACCTTTGATTTCAATCTTAGCTAATGCTGTATTGAATTCATCAAGTTCAGCGGTAGTAAAACGAATATCATCCGCACCGGTATTATCCAGCATATGCGCCATCTGTGTTGTGCCTGGTATAGGCACTATCCATGGTTGCTGCGCCAGCAGCCATGCCAGGGATATTTGAGCAAGGGAGGCTCGTTTACGTGTAGCCCAGTTTTTTACCAGCTCAACAAGTGCAAGATTATTTGGTAAATGCTCTGGCGAGAAACGGGATTCCACACCCCGGATGTCGCCCTGGGCAAACCTCGTATTTGCATCAATAGCCCCGGTTAAAAAACCTACGCCAAGCGGGCTCCAGCAAACAAAGCCGATGCCGAGTTCTTTACAAAGCGGAATGATCGTTTTTTCAGGCCCACGCCATAAAAGCGAGTATTCGTTCTGGATAGCCGTAACAGGATGAATAGCATGTGCCCGTCTTACAGTTTGTACTCCTGGTTCAGAAAGTCCGTAATGCAACAGTTTGCCTTCCTTAATAAGGTCTTTCATTGCACCTGCCACATCTTCAATCGGAACATTGGGATCTACACGATGCTGATACAACAGATCAATACGGTCGGTACGCAAACGTCTTAGCATTCCTTCAACTACCTCTTTGATATGTTCGGGGCGGCTGTTCAAACCCGGAAGACGCTGGCCTGTTTTTTGGTCGATGTTCCAACCATACTTCGTTTCAATTACCACTTTATTCCTAAAAGATGTAATCGCTTCGCCCAGTATTCGCTCACTTTCAAAGGGGCCATAGGCTTCAGCTGTATCGAATAAGGTAATACCATGATCGAATGCTTTTCGAATGATATTTATCATTTCAGGCCTGGAAGGAATTGTTGTCTGATATGTACGGGGCATATTTTGTACGCCCAAACCAATACTGGACACTTCCAGTGTACCACCCAATTTACGACGGCCCGGTAAACCTCCTGTTTTTGGCATACCTGCAGTAGTGTTTTCTATTTGCGTATGCGCTGCGCCGGTAGATACCAGCATTGAGCCTCCGGCTAATGCAAGGCCAGTTTTAAAAAGTTTACGACGGTCCATGATTTATTTTTTTATTGATTTTACAATTGATCAGAATTACTTTAATTTCTTTACAGGGTAAAGCTATTGATTACTTCATCTTAACTGGCCTGAGCAATTGAGAAAAGGTAAGAGAGCCCATCTTCCATTTGCCTTCTGTTTTTATATACACTTCGGTCACCATAAAAGAGTGAACGACTTCATTTCCCCCAACCACTGCCAGCAAGTCAATATCGTTCAGCAGAATAGCAGTATTACCAAAGATCTTCACAGAAGATGAATAAACCTCAGCTTTTTTGTACCAGATACCACCGCTTTTAATAGTAGCAAGTTCCTGGGTTTTACCCCAGCTTCCCCCCATGTGAACGAACATAGATTTTTCATCAAACAGCACATTTAAAGAATCTACATTCTTATCCGCCATCCAATTCCATTTTTGCTTAGAGAGTTCTTTAATTTCCTGTTCTTCATTTGCTGAAGTAAAATTTATGTTTTTGTATTCTTCATCCGTTACTCTTTTTAGCCAGATTGTTTTCCCTTTTTGTACCGGGGTGGCTCCCACATATCCGAAGCTGGTTTCCGGAGTTGCACCATGCCAATGTTCTACTCCGGGCATACATTTAATAACATCTCCTTTGTGAACTATTTGCATAGGTTTACCTCTTTCCTGGTAATACCCTGTGCCTTCGGTAATAAGCAGGTACTGGCCTCCCGGATGAATATGCCAATCCAGTTTTGCGCCCGGGGCAAATGTTGCATGGGCAAGGCTGAAATTAAATAGGCTATCAGGCACATTTAATTCTTTAAGCCAAACAGTTCCGGTGTGATTATCTGTGGTTGATATTTCGCCTTTAGGAAATATAGCTGCATCCTGTGCCGTTGCTTTTGAAAAGAAAGCAACAGAAAATAAGATCATTACATACAGTAGTTTTTTCATTGTTTTTATTTTAGTGATTTTGTATTTACTTATGCGTCCAGCTTTCTTTCTCCCAGCCACTTTACCATTGCCGGGTCACGATGGTCGAAGAAACTGCTTTCATTTGTATCTAATGTTTTGATGGCTTCCATATCTGCAGTGCTTAATTCAAAATCGAAGATGGAAAAATTCTCTTTCATTCTTTCTTTTTTAACTGACTTTGGAATAGCTACAACGCCACGTTGGGTAAGCCAGCGAAGCACAACCTGCGCTATTGATTTGTTGTATTTTTTACCCATTGAAAGTAATAGTTCATTGTGAAAGATATTGTTTTTCCCTTCGGCAAAAGGCCCCCATGATTCTATCTGTACATTATTTTCCCGGAGGAATTGCTGCATGTCGTTCTGCTGATGAAAAGGATGTGTTTCAACCTGGTTAACTGCAGGCACAATTTCGTGGTGCATCATTAAGTCCATAAGCCTGTCGGGATGAAAGTTGCTTACCCCAATGGCCCTTATCTTTCCTTCTTTATATAAATCTTGCATGGCCCTCCATTCACCATACACATCGCCATAGGGTTGATGTATGAGGTATAAATCCAGGTAATCTGATTGCAATCGTTTCAACGAATTTTCAAAAGCCTTTTTTGTTCCTTCGTAACCATTCGTTTGTATCCAGAGTTTGGTGGTGATAAATAATTCTTCTCTTTTTACACCACTGTTTTTAACAGCCCTGCCAACAGCCTCTTCATTCATATAAGAGGCCGCAGTATCAATTAAACGATAGCCGGTTTCAATGGCATCAATTACACTGCTTTCACATTCTGCCAGGTTGGTTACCTGGAAAACACCAAAACCCAAAACGGGCATTTCAACTCCATTATTTAATGTAACACTTTTCATAACACATTCTGATTTGTAACACAAAGGTGTAAAGGTTTTGCCGTGTTGATGTATACATATTACGGATTAATCTACCAACATTACTGATTATGGGCGGGTGTTTACGCCAGCGATCAATAAATCAGTAATTTCGAATACACAAATAACATCCATATGGATACTATGCGAAGGTTTAATACCATCAACGATTACAATGTGTTTAATAATAACGAAACGCTCCATCCGCTGGTTAGTGTTGTTGACTTATCAAAGGCGGCTCCGCGGCAAGGTTCCCGTATGTATTTCGGGTTTTACACCATTTTTTTAAAAGATGTGAATTGCGGCGACCTGGTATATGGCCGACATACCTACGATTACCAGGAAGGCACATTGGTTTTTTTAGCGCCCGGCCAGGTAGCGGGTATGAACAGCAACGGAGAAACCTATCAGCCCAAGGGCTATGCACTGGTTTTTCATCCTGATTTAATACATGGCACCGCACTGGGACGTCATATACAGCACTATAGTTTTTTTGCGTATCAATCAAATGAAGCATTACATTTATCGGAACGGGAAAGAAAGATTGTGCTGGATTGTTTTTCCAAAATAGAATATGAACTTACTCATGCCATTGACAAGCACAGCAAAAAACTTATTGTATCCAATATAGAATTGTTCTTAGATTATTGTATACGTTTTTACGACCGGCAATTTATTACACGGGATAAAGCCCACAAAGGAATTTTGGAAAGATTTGAAGCATTACTGAATGATTTTTATCAAACTGACAAGCCACAAACAACAGGTTTACCTTCGGTGGCTTATTGTGCCGGTGAATTGAATTTATCCGCCAACTATTTTGGCGATCTTATTAAAAAAGAAACCGGTAAAACAGCGCAGGAATATATTCAATCGAAAGTAATTGATGTGGCGAAGGAAAAAATATTTGAACAGGATAAATCTGTTAACCAGATCGCTTATGAATTAGGTTTTAAATATCCGCAACATTTTAGCCGTTTGTTCAAGCAGCGTGTGGGCAAATCTCCCAATGAATACAGGCATATGAACCTGCTCTAGATTTACCTGCAGCAACACCGGCCATTCTATTTTCTTTCCGCCAATAAATGTAGTATCTTACTGCAATGCTTCGCTTGCTGTGGAAATTATACTGGAGAATAACCGGCTGGAAAATTGCAGGTAATTTTCCCTATCAATATAAAAAGATGGTATTGGTAATTGCACCACATACCAGCTGGAAAGACGTGGTGGTAGGCTTTGCTGCCAGGAATGAATTAAAAATTTACCAGGCAAAATTTTTAGGCAAGAAGGAATTGTTTGACGGCCCTTTCGGATTTTTATTCCGTTGGCTGGGTGGCACACCGGTTGACCGCTCCGGTAAACATGGTATGGTGGAACAGGTTACTGCACTGTTTGCCAACAACGAATCTTTTTTGCTGGCCATGGCACCCGAAGGCACCCGCAAACGGGTAGATAAATTACGTACGGGGTTTTATCATATTGCCAAACAGGCGCAGGTTCCCATTGTGATGACAGGATTAGATTTTGAACATAAAAAACTGGTAATTGCCAAACCTTTATTTACAACTGCTGATGAAGCAGCTGATTTTAAAAAGATCATTGCTTTTTTTGCAACTATAAAAGGCGCCAACCCGGAGTTTGATCTTAGACATCTTAAAGAAAGCATATAACTAACGGTTGCTGAATTTACATTTCACTTTATCCGGAAATCGTATTTTTATATCCCGTAAAATTGCTGCAGCATGCAAATAAAAGAAGCTTTAACTGAGGAGGATCTTTTACAATGCTTTGAAGTAATGAAAGAACTGAGGCCGCACCATACAGCCGGAAGTTTTCTTATCACCATTGAGCAAATGAAAAAAGAAGGCTACCATCTTTTGTATATTGAAGATGATGGTATAGCAGTTTGCGCTGCAGGTTTCAGGTTTACCACCACTTTATATAATGGCCTGATAATAGACCTTGATGATTTTGTTACCCTTGCTGCAGCAAGAAAAAAAGGCTATGCCGCAATTTTATTTGATCATATAGCAGCTATTGCAAAAGAGAAATCAATTCAAACTATTCATTTAAATTCGGCACATCACCGTAATGATGCCCATCGTTTTTACCTGTCCAAGAAAATGAATATCATTGCTCATCATTTCAGCTTAACGGTATAAAAAATCCCCGGCTGTAATTAATCAACCGGGGAATATTTATCTGTACACTGTTTCATAATCATCATCCTCTTCTGCCCTTTCCGCCACCACCGCGGTTATCATTACCTCCCTGTCCATACGATCTTTGTCCGCCCTGGTCTCTCCGTTGTTCCATTGCAGGTTGCTGTTGTCTTTGTTGTCGTTCTACCTGCTGTTGTTGCCTTTGCCCTTGCTGCTGCTGCCTGTCTATTTGTTGCTGCTGTTGTCTTTGCATTTGTTGTTGCCTTTCCATTTGTTGCTGTTGCTGCCTTTGTGCATCCTGCTGCTGCCTTTCTATTTGCTGTTGCTGTTGCCTTTGCATTTGTTGCTGCCTTTCCATTTGCTGCTGCTGTTGCCTTTGAGCATCCTGCTGCTGCGGAAAGTTTCCCTGCGGATTATTATCCCTGTTGCCTCTTTTTTCATTGGGCATACCATTTCCGGGGAACCTGTTATCATTCCGTTGGGGATTATTGATATCCCTGTTGGGCTGACCATTGTTATTATCTGCATTGGGTTTTCTTCCGGGGAAATTCTGCTCTCTTTGCTGATCATCTGCCCTCACTACCTGGTCACTTCTTCTGCCGCCGTTATTATTGCCATTGTCACGGGTGTTGTTATTGTCGCCTCTCACCTGGCCATCCCTGTTTCCCCAGCGACCATTGTTATTGCCGTTTCCATTATTATTGCCACCGCCTGCCTGCTGATCATTTCTTCTGCCCCCATTATTATTTCCGTTTCCATTATCTCTGCGGTTGTTATCGTTATTGGCAGTCCATCTACCTTGTCTTTCCCTGTCATCAATTCTACGTTCGGTTATATTGTTGTGTGTATAGCGTTCCACTTCATTTCTTTGCGGCCCTCTCATAAATCTTCCCCTGTCGCCATTGCCTCCATAATAGTTATTGATCACTACAGCATTTCTAAAGCCACGATTTCTGTCGGGTGATATATAGTAACGATTGATATCACGGTCGCAGATATTTCTTCTCGGGATAAACGTCCAGCGATCATAAGGAATGCTGCCAAAAGAAACGTTTACATTAACACCATACCCTAACGGTGCCCAGCCATAATAATCATCATACTCACTCCAGCTTACCCATGCTGCACCCCAGTCGTAACCCGGTATCCACATCCAGCCAAAAGAAGGATCGTATTCCCAGCGGCCATAATGGAATGGTGCCCATCCCCAATCAAAATCAGATACCCACGACCATCCGTAGTTGGTATATTCCCAGTGGCCATCGGTGTAGTAAGGTTTAAAGCCGGGATCATTATAGATCCACACTTCTCCAAAACGGGGATTGGTCATCCACCGGCCGTGAGGACCCAACTCCCGCTGAAATAAGGAAAAGTTTACAGATACAGATTGCGCCTTTATTTCGTTGCCTGGCGAAAAGCCCAGCACCGCAATAAAAAGCACGACCGCAAATTTTAAATTTTTCATGTTTAGTGATTTTTAGTACCATAATTAATACAAATCCTGTGCTATAGACGGGCAGCAATTGCTAAAGTTTGTTAACGAAAGGAGAATGTTTAACGTGAGACGTGAGACATGAGGCGTGAGACATGAGGCGTGAGACATGAGGCGTGAGACGTGAGGCGTGAGACGTGAGGCGTGAGACGTGAGTCATGAGGCGTGAGTCATGAGGCGTCGATTATTGACGATTGACTATTCACCATTCACGATTCACCACTCACTATTCACCATTCACGTCTCACGACAAAGAATGTGTGAATTATGTAACTTAAATAATACATTATATAATACTTGCCATATATGTACTGATAACTTTGCAGGAGTTTTATTGGGAATTGGATTCTTATAGAAAATGGAGTTATTACCGGGGCTGGATCTTTATCCTGGCCCCTTTTTTTTGCGTGAGACGTCAGACGTGAATGGTGAGAGGTGAATCAGAGCAGTACAATAAAATAAAAGCTATTCAACCTGAAAACCATACTCACGATTGACGATTCACCATTCACGTCTCACGCAAAAAAAAACGCTTCAGTTGCCTGAAACGTTCTTTTTAAATTATAATCCTTATTGCTTATTGCTCTTTTGCGGCTGCATTCTCAGCACCTTTGGTACCTCCCCTATGTGTTGCTTTAATAGAAGCAAATTTTATTTTTAATCCCGCTATTTTCAAATTATCACTACCCGAAAGATCTTTTTCAACCACATTCTTCCTGGTATCTAATGCTTCGTACAATACTTTTATTTCGTCCCAGTCTTCACGGGTGTAACTGTCTTTGTTATCAGCAACAGTATTTACAAAATTTTTATACACGCCTAATATGTTATCTGCAGTTACTGATTCAAATTTCATATCAGCACCTACTTTACCTTCACCAAATAATTTGGTTCTCAGCACCTGCCTGTAATCAGGTGTGGTTGCAGCTGTTTTAGCTTCCATTTCATTTTCTTTAAGCTTGGCTTCATACTTGGCTTTTAAAGCGGCATATTTTGCTTTGCTTTCTTCCAGCTTAGCTTTGTCTGCTGCTTCAAGCGTGGCTACTGTTTTTTCTGCCTGCAAAGCTTTTTCCTGGTAACCATTATCCAGTGCCGACCAGTTAGCTACCGTATAAACAGGAGTAAGGTTCTCTACTGAATCAACATAGTTGTTTAAATTAACAGCATCCTGCTTTGCAGTTTCTGTACTTGCATTGTTACATGCTGTAAATCCCGTCACTGCAACAGCAGCCGCCAGGATCAGATTAATCTTTGTCATTTTTGTATATAATTTTTGTTACTCCATAAGAGTCAACATTTATGCCATGTATAGTTTACCTCACTATTATGGCAGTGCCGTGATTTTTGTTTTGTAAAGCTTTGTGTACGCAATAAAAAAATACCTGCTACACTGATAATAAGTGCCAGCCTGTATTACAGCCGGTAAAAAGAAATATTGTTATCAGAATTAATGACTCATGTTTTTTAATACCGTGCAAAGTAAAGTGGGAATTATATAAGTAAAATCCTGAATTATATAATCTTTAAAAATGCTTTTGGCAGTCAGCTGCTGCCGTGGCAGAACAGCTTTGTAGTGTTATTACATAAGGCAAAGCAGATTTCAGTGTATTCGTACAAGTATGGTAGTACAGAATGTGGGAATTATACAACATAATGATCGAATGGTATAACACAGGAGGCTTTTCACCGGCTACCTTTGTACTGGTTTTTCATAGGATATTGGATTTAAAAGCGGGGCTGGATTTTTATCCTGGCCCCTATTTATTTTACGCTATGTTGCATTTGCCCGGGAAATAAAATAAATGTTGAATACCACGTAAAGTAACAGCAATACCTGTGCTGCAACCAGGTCGAACCTCCTGGCCTGCTTAATTTTATCCTGCTTTACCAATTTCAGCGTGTATGCGGTACAGGTAATAACAGAAAAGATAAAAAACAGCGTAAGCCCATGTAATGTATCTACCAGCGTAAAAGAAGTGGATTCCGGTAATGCTGAATCAATAATATATTTGTTACCAATTACCGCAAACAAAGACCCAACACTTAAACCAAAACGGGAGTCAATACCATCTGCATGAATATAGAAACAGATATACGCAATCAGGAAGGCCACATACATACCCAAAAACATTTTCCAGAATAAACCAGTGGCCTCCCGCTCAAGGCCAATCTTAACTTTATAGTTACTGTATTCTGTATGGGGCTTATCAAGAGTTTCGTCACCAAATCCTGTTTCGTAAACTTTGGTGCCAGCCGATATATTAAAGCTGTCAATTTTCCATCCGCTTAAAGTAAAACGGGCATCGTAGTGTTTACCCAAAGTATCCGGCATAAAGATCAAAGCATGCGAATCAAATTGTGAGTTTTCAATGGAGAGCCTGAGGTTTTGCCTGTCGAAAGGAAAGTTGCCGATCTTCCAGGAATCTTTCATCACACATTGCAGTTTCATCAGGATATATATTTTATTGCCTGAAGAGTCAATCGTGGAAAACGACCTTGCAACACTTTTAGCCTGCGGCACTTCCAGGTTTTGCAGGAAATCGAATTTTTTGTTTTTATATTTTAACCACAGCCAGAAGTTAACGGTATACTCTTTTTGCTTAAAATCAATATCATGTATGCTGGTTACATAGATACCTGTGTACACCGTATCTGCGGGCTCATCACCGGCAAAGGATTGTACACACAGCAACGAAAAACAAAGTGTTAGTACGGCAATAAAGATTCGTATTTTTTTCATCAGGCTATTTTAATAAAGGGAAGTTAGATAATCGGTGATGAAAAAAAAAGTAGTTTTTATAAAGCTGTTGTTAATTCCCTTTTTGCATTTACCGGCATCCCTATCATATGATCAGCATGCCGGTAGTAGCCGGCTGATAAATAATACAGCCCTTCTATTTAGATACCAGTGCAAAGCTGCATTTAATAAAAAATCCCCTTCCCATATTTTACGTTATGTAAACTGAGAAAGAGGATTTTGGTTTTGGGTTTATTTTTCCAGGTTAGTTACTTTATTCAAATAATATTTTTTCATTAATCACTGTACCGCTATAGGCCACATTTAAAATATACAATGTTTTTACATCAAAGAAACCGGGCACTTTAAAACTGATGGATACATTACCTCGTGGGTTGACCTGGTTATAATATAATTTTTCGCCCCGGGCACCATAAATAGTGATCTCCACGTTTTCATTTACCCTTGTTAAAAATTCTATGTTAATAGTATAATTCGTCACCGGGTTTGGATACACCCTTATCTCCTGCTTATTGGTATTTTTAAGTTTTACAATTTTGGAATATGCCGGCATGCCTTGTTTGGTAATACCTTTTATCCGGTAAAATATCTGTGGCGCACTGATGCGGCTGTCTTTATACACGTATTTCTGCTGATTTAAATTGCTGGTATTTTTTACTGCATTCAGCGGCTGAAAATCGGTACCGTTTACTGACCGCTCTATAACAAACGTATCATACTTGTCATTTTCAAAAACTTCAAAATCCAGTTTGGCAAATTCTCCATCCCAGCCGGCATTCAGTTCTATACCATCCAGTGGCAATACAATTTCATTAAATAAGGGCACTGTTGTGTAGGTACCGTTCAAAATAGTTTGTGATTCAGCTGCTGTCATGCACAACCATTTTTGCATAACGGTAGTGTATAGCTGCCGGAAGTCGTATTGCAGCGGAACCTGCGTGCTGGCGGTTGGGTTAGTGGGCAATACCGGAGAAGTGCCGGTAACACCGCCGTTTAAAGCAGCCCCAAAGAAAATCACCGGTGCGCCGGAACCATGATCGGTACCTACGCTGGTATTGGCAATTACCCGGCGACCGAATTCACTGAAGGTCATGCCGGTTACTTTATTGGCTTTGCCCATTAAAGTAATATCATTTTGAAAGGCAGCAATGGCAACAGATAATTTTGATAATACATTTGCATGATACCCCGTTGCTGTATTGCCTGCTACCACCTGGTCCACATGGGTATCAAAACTATCAGGGTGGTTAACAATATACACCGGCGTTTTTAATCCACCGCCTATAAGCCTTGCCACAATCTTAAGCTGGTCAGACAAGGTATTGCCTGATGCGGCGTACATGGTTGATAAAGTTACCTGGGCGGCATAAGCAGCTGAAATGCTGGACGCATAAGCATTGCTCTGGTCCTTCATCATGCGTATAAATGTAAGTTCCCTGCCATAATCATTGGCCGGTGCAGATGCAGGCGTGGCAGTGGCTACATTTATCAATGCAGCAGGATTGGGAGCATTGTATCCCATGTTGATATTGGGGCCCTGCAATGATAACGGTAACGCACCACCGATTTGTATAGCCAGTGGATCTGGACTGGTAGTGTTAGGATAACCTGTAGGGAAGCCCGGGTAAGTGGTATCTAATTGCCTGCCCAGCCATCCTGTATCGGGAGAAGGCAAAGTGCTGGTGGCGGTAAACCAGATGTCCTGCGCCTGGAAATGACTGAAGTTGGGATTGGGGTAAGAAACACCCTGCACCAGGTTTACTTTTCCATCATTAAACAAATCTCTTAATCCCGTCATTGCAGGATGAAGACCTGTAGTGGTGGTACCATTAAGCGCCAGTACAGCACCCGATGGAATTAAAAGGTTGGGCCTGGCATTATTCAATTCTGTATACCGGTCCAATGGAATTACCATATTCAAACCATCATTACCTCCATTCATTTGTATGATCACCAGTACACGGCCACAATTGGCATTAGACAAAGTAAGTGCCTGCAAAAAAGGATGTAATGCACCATCGCCTGCAAATACGGGCATACCTGAAATCATCATTGGTACTGTAAAGAGTGCAGTGTTACCTAAAAATTTTCTACGGTTCATAATATCTTATTTTAAAGAGGCTACATTAATTGAAATTCTGCCAGCTGCAGAAATGTGGTGAACAAAGAATTGAGCCTGGTTTTAACAATGTTGGCATTGGTTGTTGTGGGTGAGGCCACATAATTATTCCATGCCGTGGTCCAGTAACTGTTGGTTACCTGGCCGGCTAAAAGCGTTGCAACTTTTGTATCACTTTTATATGTTGCAGGCAGATCAACTGCAAATAAGTAAGGCACAATGGCATTGATCAGCAGATCAGGATCCTGTATGGTTGCTGCAGGAAATTGCTGTACATAAGCAATAGGATCAAATTTAATGCTGAGGCCACCTACTGTAAAACCATTGATAAAACTTGTAAGCAATGTGGCCCTGCGTTGTATGGAATTGGAATTGATCCAGTTTTGATAATAGGTAGGGTCCTGGTAATAGGCTTTCCATCCCGATACATTGGGTACCAGGCCAAGCCCCTGCTCCAGGTTATTGTAAGCATAATTCTGAAAATAATTCCAGATGGTATATTGATTAGCCACCTGTGTAGCACCTGCGGCAGCGGTGGTGTTGATATTTAAAGTACGTAATGCCCCGGCAATAAAATCCACCGGGCTTTTTATCATCACGCCTTTGTTGGCCACATCAAAAAAATGTTCACTTTTTAATAGTGTACTCATTACCGGTAACATATCCCAGTTATTACTGATGAGCAATGCTGATAACGGAGCAATTACATTCGTTTCAATATTAGGATCAATATCATAATACACAAAAAAACGGTAGAGCCTGCGGCAGATATATTTTGCAATAGTGGTTTGCTGCTGTGTAAAAAGCATATCAAAGAAAATATCAAATTCATTGGCGCCATTTACGCCGGTTTGATTAGTGATGGTAGTATTGCCAAAAAAAGAAGAAAACACTTTGTTGCTTTGATTATGATAGGAAGCATTAAAGCCCGGTGCAAAAGGATACGCCGCAATAAAACTGGGTACCCGCCATCCGGATATCACTTTTGATGCCGCAATAACATCAGGCTCGGTATAGTTTTGTGTAGGTACTTTGCCCAATGTAAATAATTCCATCAGCTCCCGTGCAAAATTTTCGTTAGGCACTGATGCAGTACTGTATTGATTGCCTAAGAATACCAGCATAGCCGGTGTTTTTGCAATGGCTTTAATTAAGGTTTTAAAATTACCGAGTGCATTCGTTCTTAATAAACTCATATAATCGCTGCACATGGTAGCAGAATTATTCTGCTGGTTCCTGATATCATCAAAATTTACCGGTATAAAATGATACCAGAATTGTGTCATCTTTTCACGAATGGTAGCAACATCATCAATACATAATCCCCAGCTCCAGCTGGTTAGGCTGGTTTGCCTGTAACTATTGTTAGTGCCATCATTGGCATTTACGTAGGTAAGATTATTAGACGTCCAGCTGGCGCCCAGCGCAATGCCGCCACTATCGGCCAAAGTAGCCTGGTAGTAATTGAGCGGCGCAGGCGAAGGCAACACCGGCGCACTGATATTTAACAATGCATCTACCGCCGCAGATGGGGTTAACAACTGCAGGGCTTCCAGGTCTGCTTTCTTAATACCAAAACTTGTACGTCGTAACAGGTGGGTTACTTCCCAGGCTGTCCATGCGCCTGCATAAGGTGTAAGCCCGCTGGTGATATTGCCCACCCGTAAAGAATCCACATCATCGGCAACAGGTAGCTGTACTACTTCGCTATATTGCCTTGGCCCCAAAGTTTTACGGGCATATTTGTCAAACAACGGGTCGGGGCCGCCCGGTGGTTCTTCAGTAAGTACATCACCAGAAAATTTCTTTTTAAAACCGGCGATGTTCTTAAAAAAATCTTTTCGCTTTAATTTTTCATGTCCCATAAATAAGAATAGTTTAGGCAATAAAATCTTATTGCCAGTTAAGGAATGCTACAGCAATGCTAAATATTAAGGCTAAGGGCAAATGAATGCTCTACAGTAAATAGGGTAAAAACAGCTAGTTTAAATAAGGGTAGGATAATATGAACTGGGCGGTTAGTGCTATGAAGATAAGGGAAATGAAAATAAATTTTGAAAAAAATTTCAGGCGCTTAGTTGTATTATAAAGTTACTACCCCTGCCCTCCTCACTTTCAATTAAAAGAACGGCATTAATTTTCTGCAATAATTCTTTTACCAGAAAGAGGCCAAGGCCGCTGCCTTTTTCGCCTTGTGTGCCGGCTTTACTTTCGGCTTCGTTGTGCAGCAGCTCTTCAATTTTATCCTTGCTCATACCAATACCATCATCCTGTACAGCAATAAAAGTGTGCAGCTGATCGCTGAAACTGCTTACTGTAATATGCCCGTTGGCCTGGCTGTACTTTACTGCGTTGGTAATGATATTACGAAGTGCGATCTCTATAATATTGTGATCGGCAATGGCCATTGGGGTGTTAATCTTTTTATCAATGAGAATATTCTTTTGTGCAGCCTGTGCCCTTGCTGCACCAATAGCATCATCAATACAATCTTCAACATTGATATGGGTGATAACGGGCTTTGTATTTTTGATCTGCATATTGGCCCACACCAAAAGATTATCCAGCATATTGCTGGTCTGGCTGACAGCCTGTTGCGTTTGCTGCCTGAATTTTTCTTTTTTCTCTTCGGGCAAAGCAGTGTTTTCGGCAAGAGAGAGATAGCCATTTAATGTAACCAACGGATTGCGCAGGTCATGACTAATAATAGAGAACAACCTGTCTTTAACATGGTTGAGTGTTTGCAGTTCATCTTTTTGTTTGTTGATCTGGATATTTTTTTCCTGCAATAAATTATTGCTTTGTTTTATTCTCCTGTAAAAAAAACCAAGTGCTGCTAACAGTAAGGCTGCACCAATTGCAATTACGATAAAAATATTGCGCTGGCTTTTTTGCCTGGTGGTTTCTGCTTCCTGTTTTACAAGGCTGATATTTTTTTTCTCTAACTGGTAATCAGTTTCTAATTGTGTAAGCTGGTTTTTACTATCATTACTGTAGAGGCTGTCTTTAAGCTGATGATATTTGATAAGATAAATACTTTGTTGTTTATAATCCTTCATATCCCCATACATATCGGCCATGTTACGGTAGTTTTCCATTATCACGGCCGATAACCCTTCCTGCATGGAATACCCGAGGCTTTTATTAAAAGCTTCAGTGGCTTTTGCATAATTACCCGCCTGTGCCTGCGTGGCAGCTATATTATTAAACACAATGGCCAGGTTATCCACCGGCGGATCTTTCATGGCATTGTATTTTTTTAATACCGTATCAAAATATTGTAGGGCCAGGGCCGTATTTTTTTTATGCTTGTACGTAAGCGCCAGGTTACTCAGGCTGTTGGTCACCATAAAATCATCATTAATGAGTTTTGCTATGGTAATACTTTTCTGCATAAAACTTATCGCAGAATCATAATGCTGTTCCTGGTCGTAAATATTGCCCCGCTCGGCATATAGCGATGCCAGCTGGCCGCTGTCTTTTGTTTGTGTTACAATGGCTTCGGCTTTATCGTAGTATTCATCAGCTTTAGGCAGTGATTTACTTTGAAAAAAAACATTGCCCATGGACATGTAGGCATTGGCAAGGCGATGATTATCTTTTAGTGTTTCATAAATTTTTGCACTTTGCTGGTAAAAGGTCAACGATTTATCAAAATCACTTTTTAGTAAATAACAAAAACCAATATCGTAATAGTTATTGGCTAAACGAAGCTGAAAATTTAATTGCCTGGCCAGCTCTGCAGAACGTTCCAGGTATTCAATGGCTTTGGTGGGATTATTATCGATATAATAATTACCAATGCGGCTGAGTGTGCGCTGTATATTACTATCCTGTTTTTCAGTATCCAGTACTTTAAGCAGGCTATCCACTTCTTTATTAACCTGTGCAACACAAGGCCCATACAAAAACACCGCAATCACCAGCAATAACTTTTTCATATTTACCACAACAAAAATTAAATGAACCGTTTAATGGCCTGGTTACCTATAATAGCAGTCATCACTTCTTCGGCATAGGTTTTACCAATGGGCAATTGTATTTTATTGATATGAACCGCATCCGTGTCTACTGCGGTTACTTTTTGCCGGTTCACTAAATGCGAACGGCTGATGCGGATAAAAATACCGGGAGGCAATTGCTGCTCCAGGTTTTTCATGCTTACCAGGGCAATTTTCTTTTCTCCGTTTTGTAAAAAGATAGTTACAAAATCACCCAGCGATTCTGCATACAACACGTCGGCATAACTAATTCTTAAAAAAGTATTTTTATCTTTTATAAAAAAAGATTCCGCATCTTTTTGCTGAAAAGCCTCTGCAGCAGTTGTATTGGCTTTAATGGATGCCAGCACCCTTACTTTATCAATGGCACGCAATAATCTTTCGGGCTGCACCGGTTTTACCAAATAATCCACGGCATCCAGTTCGTAGGCATCTGCGGCATAAATGGGATGAGAAGTGATAAAAATAGTAAGGGGTAATTGCCTGATACTTTTTGCCAGTTGTATACCCGTAAGGCCGGGCATTTCCACATCCAGCACCAGCAGGTCGGGTTGAAAATTTTGTAACTGCTCTCTTGTAGCAATGGCATTTTCGCAAACACAAAGGCATTCCAGCCCCGGAATATTATGCAGCTGCTGCAGGGTGTACTCCCTGTACAGTTCGTCATCATCTGCAAGTATATAAGTAAGGGGATAAGGCATATTCAGGTATAAAAATAGCCCTTTTTAAATTGTGCAGTACCCTTTGTCTACTTAAAATGACAATTGACCTACTGAAAAGTACAGTTCAACTACTTTGGCCAAAACGGGTTTGCTGTACCATTACCTTCGTATCGGTTTTTCATAGGATATTGGATTTTAAACGGGGCAGGATTTTCATCCAGCCCCCATTTGTTTAAGAGTCTCTAACAAAACCCTATATATTTTACGTTGATCGGGCAGTGCGCTTTAATATCCATTAACCACAGCCTTATCTATGGTCCCACGGCATTTTTGCTGTGGGATTTTTTTGTATTATAAAAAGCCGTCTCCAAACAAGCTGGAGACGGCTCTGACTATTTCATATGGCAAATTATTCATGCATACAAAGCACAGGCAAATGCGTGTGATGCAGCAATTCTTTGGTCTGGCTTCTGCCAAATACTTTTTCTACCAGGTTGTGTTTTTTGGGTATCATCACCATCCAGTCGATTTTTTCTTTATCGGCAAACCAGTTAATACCATTGGTAATATCACCGGAAATAATAGTCTGGTAAGCCGGTTTCAGATCATATAATAATTCACTTACGTGCTGGCTTTCCTTTAGCTTTTCATCAGAGGTCAAGGTATTATTATACTCAATATTCAGCACATATAATTCAGCATTAAAATCACGTACCAATTTTTTTAAGGGTTGCACAGGTGTGGTTTCAAGCACTTTTTTATAATCGCAGGCAAAACCAATTTTACGCACCGGTATAAAAGTAGCTTTTGGTGGTATCACCAATACCGGGTAAGTAAGCTGGCGGATAGCTCGTATGGTATTACTACCTACTACCAGCCTGGTAAGTGCATTTTTTCCAGACAGTCCCATTACCACAAACTCCGGTTTTATTTCGTCGCATAATGCTATAAGGCCTTCTGTTAAAGTTGCATTTTCTGCCTTAATATTGATAGTGATAGTGCGCCTTAAAGCAGCCTGTACCTTATCTTTAAAAGCATTCAGCTCGTGTTCGGCAGCTTCCTGCATTTCGGTAATACTTACATAGGAGTAGCCATATTCTGTAACCGGGATCACCATTTCGTAACTATGATAAAGCCATAATTCGGCACCATAAAACTCGGCCAGGTTGCCGGCAAAGATGGCGGCATTAGTGGCAACATCAGAAAAATCGACCGGAGCTATTATCTTTTTCATTGTCGTAAATTTTATACTTCAAATCTATAGAGCCCTCCATTTTTTAACTATGACCAAAATCAGGTATCACCATGATTTGTGCAGATCGGGTAACCGCACACCTGCAATACCTGTAACCTTCGTCCAAAGTTTACGCCTTACCCGGCTGCCTGTTACAAGTTTACGTACTGGTGGGTATTGCATTAATGATTTTAAAACAGCAATTTTACAGTATAAATATGTTAACCCGTACCTGATACCAACATTCAAATTACACCAGCATGAAAAAATTACTTTTATCCAGCCTGCTTATTGCAGTTACCGCTTTAGTATTTGCACAAACCACCACCGGCAAGATTACCGGCCTTAAAGATGCCTGGGGAGAAGACATCACTTATATCGGCGAAATAAAAAACAAACAACCCAATGGCACCGGTATTGCCATTTACAGTAATGGAAATGCATTGCGCTATGCCGGCAATTTTGTAAACGGAGTGTATAGCGGTAAGGGTACCATTGTGTTTAAAGAGGGCGCCTTTTTAACCGGTGAATGGAAAAACGGAAAACTAAATGGCAAGGGCGCCAATCTCAGCAAAACCGGTAATATTTATTCGGGCAATTTTAGTGATGGCAAAAAAGAAGGCAAGGGCGTATTAATTTATAAAGATAATGCCCTGCTACAAGGCGAATGGAAAGCCGATAAGTTTAATGGCCGCTGTATTTTTATACCCGGTAATGCAGGCACTGTTAATGATAATATTTATGCAGAAGATAAAAAGAATGGACTGGGCTATCAATATGAATTGGATAGTAAAAAATTATTCCAGGGTAAATGGAAAGATGGTACCTGGGAAACAGCCACCACCGGAAACTATAAAAGCTTTTTAACAAGTGATGATTTTTATGCTGAAAAAACAGCTAAACAGATTTTAATTGGTGCATTAAATAAAGCCAGCAAAAGTTTATATGATACCGGTTTTGTGTATGACTATGGTACCAAAAAAAGATATTTTGGATTTTATAAAGAAGGCATATTTCAAAACGGTATTATTATGCAGGATGATTCCAGCCGCTTTATTGGTTCGTTAACAAAGCAAGGCGTTAACGGCTATGCCTATTATTACAGGACCGGTGATTTTTATGACGAAGGCAATTACCTGAATGATTTTTTAAACGGCCCCGGCTGCCTGAGTATAAACCTGAAAACTAAATCTATTTATTATGGCGAAACGGCTGATAAAGGATTGTTTACAGGCAAGGCCTGGTTTGCCAATGGCAAGAATGAGTTGTACGTTGGGGATTATCTTAAAGGAAGATTTACCGGCAAAGGCTACAGGATAAATTCAGCCGGTTATTGTGTAAGAGGCACCTGGAATGATGGCTACCCGGTTACAGTAACGGGCATAACTGATGATAAAGGTGTATCCATTTCCGTTATGCCTAAAACATTGGCCGATGCCATTGCATTGGTAGCCAGGCAATCTGCAACAGACCTTGATGTGTTAATGGGCCAGGAAATTGATAATTTTTCAGAAGACACTACAGAAGCTCTTAAAAATAAAAGTATCATCAGTTTCCCGGCGGCACTTAAGCAGGATTATATTATTGATGATGAAGATTTTTACCTGAGTTATGTGGCGCCTTACCTGATCACCAGGGATTTTGCCAAAGCCAAAGCAAAATACAATGAGCTTTGCAAGCAACTGGCGGCCATAAAAATAACTTTAAACAGTACCGATGGAGCGTTTACTTTAACCGGTACGCCAACAGAACCTGATGCAGATAATACCACCAATGCCTGTGTTTTTTTATTTCCTGCAAAAAAAGAAATTTCAAAAGGCTATGCGGCATCTGTTGTGATGGTAAAAGATGACTCGGGCAATTATACTGTTGAAATTGTTTTAGGTGATGAGAATGCAAAAGTAGTAAGCGGGGATGATTTTTAACGGCAGTTAAGGCGTTTGTACCATACCTGCAGATCCGTTTGCGCCGGGTAAAAGATTAAATATAAAACGGGGCGTTAATCCTGCTTCGGGGCGGTGCGACACATAGAGAATAGCTGTATTGCTTTCTGCTGCAATTTTATTGATGAGCGAGGTGAATAACATGATATTGTGATCATCAAGTCCTGATGCCGGCTCATCTAATATCAGCAAAGGCGGATGTTTTATCATGGCCCTTGCCACCAGCACCATGCGTTGTTTACCCAATGATAAAAAACAAAAAGGTTTATTACGGTCGTCGTACAAACCAATAAGCTGCAGCCATGCCTGTGCCGTTTTAATTTGTGTTTCGTTGGGCACCACATACAACCCGATAGAATCAAAAAATCCCGATAGCACCATTTTCTCCACCGAATCCAGGCGGGGAAAAAACTGCGCCATGGTGGCATTTAAATAACCAATGTTTTGTTTAATATCCCAAACCGTTTCGCCACTGCCTTTTTTAATACCAAACAGCACCATGTTTTGTCCATAGCCTTTTGGATTATCGCCGGTGATCAGACTAAGTATAGTGCTTTTGCCACTGCCATTGGGCCCGGCCAGTTGCCAGAACTCACCGGCATTGATCGTCCAGCTGATTGCATCCAGAATTTTTCTTTCCTCATAATTTACAGATACATTATGCAATTGCACCAGCGGGCCTGCAGGTAAGGTGTAGGTATGTAATGCAGGAGGAATGCTTCCGTAAAAATGGTGGTGCTCCGTTGCAGCGTTACCATTTAAATATGCTGCAATAGTTTCTTCTTTTATGATAGTATTATTTTTTACTGCTAACACTTTTTCAATAAAAGGCAGTATGTCTTTTTTACGATTTACAACCTGTATTATTAAAGTAGTGGCTGCAATTATTTTTAATGATGTCACAATATTTTCCTGTGCAGCCATATCTAAATTGTCCAGTACATTATCCATTACAATAAAGCCCGGCTTTTTACTGATGATATATTGCAGCAATGCTTTTTTCTGTTCGCCGCTGCTCATACTTTTAAGGCTGTTGTTGGTAGCAGTGGTAATTTCAAAATGATCGTGCCGTAATTCTTCTTCAATAATTTTATTGATGGCAATATGAGAATACAATGCGCCTGCAGCCCTTGGCAGATCAATGTAATGTTGTAACAAATTTCCATTCACCAGGTTTTCAATCACAAGGTCATAATCACAATCGCTTGCAATATCAATGGCACAATGTTGTACTGTATTCATAAAAATGTATCAGCTGTTTTGAGGCAGCAAATTTACACCGGCGCAGTTAAACAAAACCCATTAAATCAGAATACCCTATCTTCGCCATTCTCCACACAGCAATACGGCAGGTTGTAAGCCGGTGGTACAAACAAATTTCCTTCGCTGATCTCAGAAAATACAACGTCCTTTCAGCCATACATCATAAACCATTATTAATGGATTTTAACAGTCTCGGGTTAATTGAACCCATCCTTAAAGCTTTAGACCAGCAAGGCTATAGCAAACCCACCCCTATTCAGCAGCAGGCAATACCCATTGTATTAAAGCAGCAGGATCTTTTAGGTTGTGCACAAACCGGTACCGGTAAAACGGCCGCATTTGCCATTCCTATTTTACAATTGCTATACCAGCAAAAACAAAATATACCTGGTATAAAAGTATTGATATTAACACCAACAAGAGAGCTGGCTATCCAGATAGGTGAAAGCTTTGCTGCTTACGGGCAAAATACCAATATTACACATACTGTAATTTTTGGTGGCGTATCACAACTGCATCAAACCAATGCCCTAAAAAAAGGCGTGGATGTTTTAATTGCCACACCGGGCAGGTTACTGGATCTGATGAGCCAGGGCTTTATCAACCTGCGCCACCTACAGATTTTTGTTTTGGATGAAGCTGACCGTATGTTAGATATGGGTTTTATTCACGACGTAAAAAAAGTAATTGTACGTTTACCGGAAAGAAGGCAAACCTTATTTTTCTCTGCTACCATGCCGCCCGAAATACAAAAGCTGGCGAGTGTATTGTTAACCAATCCTGCAAAAGTAGAAGTAACCCCGGTATCCTCTACCGTGGATGCCATTGAACAGGGATTGTTTTATGTAGGCAAACAAGATAAAAATAAACTACTCATTCATTTATTAAAAGACCCTGCATTAGTGAGTGCTTTGGTTTTTACCCGTACCAAACATGGTGCTGATAAAGTAGTAAAAGTATTACACCACGAAAATATTACCGCTGCAGCTATACATGGCAACAAATCACAGAATGCAAGACAGAATGCGTTGAGCAATTTTAAAAACGGCAACCTGCGTGTGCTGGTAGCAACTGATATTGCAGCAAGAGGCATTGATATAGACGACCTTACCCACGTAATTAATTTTGAATTGCCCGAAGTACCTGAAACTTATGTACATCGTATAGGCCGTACAGGTAGAGCCGGTAATACCGGTATTGCATTATCTTTTTGCGATGCGGATGAAAAAACAGAATTGAGGGATATCCAGAAACTGATCGGTAAAACTATCCCGCAGTTTACAGAGCACCCTTACCCGTTATCTCCCACGGCACAACCATCTGCACCGGCAGCTAAACCACACCAACGTCCTAATTTTAAAAGCCGTGGCGGCGGTGGCAATAACCGCAATGCTTCGCAGGATAGAAATGGCAGAAGAAGTTTTAGTTCGGGAAGAGGGTAAAGAAAATAAAACGATAACAAAATGACCAATAAGAAAAGCTACACCTAGTGTAGCTTTTTTGTTCAGGTATATTTACAGAGATATGTGAGAATTATTTTTTGCTTAACCTATTTAAGATTATTTTTAAAGAGCAAATTAAATCAGCTGCGGTTGTAAATAAATGAAAAAACTGGTATTACCCTTTCTACTCATTTTCGCATTTGCCCAAAATACAAAAGCAGATACCATTGATTTCTGGCATATATACTACAACCAAACAAAGATCAGAGCATGCAACCAGTTCGGCACTTATCAAATTGTTTTAAAGCTGAACAGTATAAAAAGTGGCGATTCGATAACGGTAAGGTATTTCAGGGACACCCCCTGCTCCGACTGCCCCAGTCTATTGACGGTTGAAGATGAAAAACATCGTGTATTTGCAAGCAGTAAAGGGATGGGCACTTTTAATCCCGTTTCATTTTCATTAGACGCCTTGGTGGAATTAAAAAAGCAAGGTTATAATGAACCCTTTGAAGTATTTTATACCGACGGAGTTGTAAAAGGCAGGTCCGACAAAAAACTCATTTTCCGGATTGTGATTGAATTAAAATAGCATTAAAATCACCAGGCCTATTTTAAATCCCGGCTAAAATCCTTATTATTGATATCGCAGTTCCATTTCCCTTAACCAATGCGCAGATATCAAAAAGCTGACCTTCTCCTTAATGTGTTGCTCCCGATTATAGCGGGAGTTTTAATGTATATACTACCCGGTTTAAAAAAATTTCCTGCATATATCGGTAATCATTTACCCGATGGCTTATGGGCTTATGCATTTTTATCCTGCATCCTTATTATCTGGAACAGGCAGATACATATGCCATGGCTTATCGTGGTATTTATATCATTTGTAGTTTTCGAAACACTACAGTCACTTGACATCATCAGTGGCACCGGGGATATTAAAGATATTATTACCTATTGCATATTTTCAACTGCCGCATTATCAACCAACAGCTTTTTTTATAAAACCTTAAACTATACACATGAAACCAGTTATTAAAAATGTACTTTCTGTTGTAACAATAGCCGCATTCTTTTTGATGGCCATTGCAAGCTCTCATACCAAACACATGACCTTTAGTAAAGAAGCCGGTCAAATACCTCCCGACTTTGGTACTACCAGCGATACCCTGCTGGTAATAAGCCACAGCAGCGACTGGGGGTATAATAAATACTTAAAAAATAATTTTAAAGACAATTATTTTGGCGCCTATAAGATCATTAAAAACAGTGAGCTTGCTGCTTATCCTGTAAGCAGCTACAGGTTTGTTTTCGATCATGATCTAAACTATTCCACCAAAACAACTGTTAATACAACAACCGGGGCATCCCATAATTCTACTTATGCATCATCTGATGTATTTTATGTTATGGACAGAACAACTGATAAAAAATATGTTACCAAAAGCTCGGCTTATTATTCAAAATTAATGAGGGCTTATATTAAGGCATTGGAAGAAGTAAGAAAAAAATAAACGAAAAGATATGGCTTTAAATAAAGAGTGCCCGGATAAACCAGGCACTCTTTTATTGGAGTTGAAGTTGAAAACGATTTACTCTTCTGTTCTTCCGCTGGCTGCATCAATTACTTTTCCAAAGAAAATTGCATTCATCATCAGCCGGGTACCACCTAACCAAAATGCCCTGAAGTTGGGATTGTTATCAATATTAATTATTCTTCCGCTGCCAACCGTATTTACAATTACTGCAGCTGCATTTTTTATAGCATCGCCGTTCTCTTTACTGATCCACCCACTCTGCAAAGGATTTTCTTTATAATAAAATGGTGTGGCAAAGGGGTTTTTACTTTTTTCCATGTATACCCGGTTGGCTTTAAAAAAACTTATGGTTTTTTCATTGTAACCAAATGCCAGCGGATGTGTAAGATCAACATCCGCACCAAAGATGGCACCGCTCATTTGTTGTGCGCCGTCAATTTCTTCTTCTTCGCCGTAAGCAATTCTTTTAGCACTGTCCACCGGGCTCTTCAGTTTTTTTAATATTACTGCGTTAATACCATTCTGCGATGCCCATTGTACCGCTTCTTCCAGTAAAATTAAATTTCCCCCTGTACTTACCCAGCTCTTTAATTTTTCTTTATTCAATTCGGGATAAGTCCCTCCTACCAGTATCAGCGTATTGTATCGTGTAAGATCGGCACGGTTAAACATAGCAGGTTCCAGGTGTGTGGCCGGTATATTCATGCGCTGATCCAATAAATGCCATACTTCACCTGCATCTGTAGCGTTAACACCGGCGCCTGTTATCATAGCAACAGAGGGTTTTGTAAGCGCAACCACTTTCCTGCTACCCATATCAATACCGCTTATGGCATTACCGGTTTGCAATGCATAAAAAGGCACCGCATATTTTGAGGCAATATCACTTAGCAGCAAAAATAATTTATCGGCATCCAGCGGTTGATTATTCTGCGCAATTAAAATGGTACCGGCATTAAAATTTTTACTGCCTGCACCAACAACAATTTCAAATTTTTCTGTAGCTACTTTGCTGATGATATTGTTTTGTTGCAATTCGTACAAAGCTGCAGGCGCCAACAGTTCGCTCCATTCCATCAGGTACCCATAATTACTTTTACCGCCGTTTACTGTTGCAACCAGGTCTGCTGGTGCTGTAATTTTTTGCCCCAGTAAATTGGTATTGAATTGTGTGCCGTTCAATTCGCTGTAAGGCAAACCAAAAGCCAGTGGCATTGTCCATGCCGTGATGTCGTAAAAAATACTGTCTTTATAATTCAATGTTTTTTCAAAAATGGTACGCAGCACTTTACACTGTGTTTGCTGCATGGGCACTACAAATGCATCATCTGTTTTAAATGTTCTTCCATTGGTAATGAAATCATTTTTTAGTTTATATACGGCCACCTGCTGGCGCAACAACATTTTTACAAATAAGGCTGTTTTATTTTTATCATTGCCATCACCAAAAACATAAGCCTGTACCGGCGCTGTTGCAGCTTCCTTTAATGAAGTGATATAAAAATTTCTCTGCCACTCTAAAAATTCTTTACGTAAATTATTAGCGCCTTCCAAAGTTGAGAGTGCTGTTGTGAATTGATTTTTTATAGTGGCCGGAAATCTCAGCATACCATTCACTGTTTCCTGCGCATGCCCACGGCTGCTGGCCTGTTCAAATAAAATACCAATGGCACCATTGATATCAGGATAGGTAGAACCTTTGCCATAATAAAAATCGTCATAATTTTCTTTGGTAAAATATAAACTGCCAATTTTATCCAATGCCCTTGCATGAAACTTTGCCAGCTTGTTGGTAAGCTCCTGGTTTTTTTCCGGCGTTAACGGGTTTACCCTTGCAGGCACACCCGGTTGAAAAAAGAAAGTAGCATTACTCCCCTGCTCATGATGATCAGTTAAAATATTGGGTTTCCATTTATGAAACCATTGCAGGCGATTTTGGCTTTCCACATGCACTGCCGGCAACCAGTCTCTGTTTAAATCAAACCAGTAATGATTAAATCTTCCACCGGGCCACACTTCATTAAACTCCCTGCTGTTAGGGTCGGTAACTAAATTTTTACTTTTATGCTGGTTGGCCCAGGTAGAAAAACGTTGCAATCCATCGGGGTTAAAAGAAGGATCAAAAAGTATTACTAAATTATCCAGCATCTCATCAATTTGTTTGCCTTGTGCTGCGGCAAGATAATAAGCACTCAGCAATGCTGCATTAGCACCGCTTGGTTCATTACCATGAATGGAATGCCCGATCCATACCACGATGGGCATGTTATCAATATTTACCGACGCCGATTTAGTCGGATCGCTTAATAACAAATGTTGTTGTCTTATTTCTTCTAATCGTTGCTGATTTTTAGGCGATGTAATAATTAACAATACCTGCGGCCTTTGTTCGTAGGTAAAACCCATTGTTTCCAGTTTAACCCTGTCGGGTGCAGCAGCAGCAATTGCTTTCATGTAATTCACCAGCCTGTCGTGTGTTACATGCCACTCACCTACTTCATGAAAAATAATATCTCTTGGTTTGGGTATGGCCGGATTGTAAGTAACATCGTTGGGTAAATAGTAACTCAGGTCCTGTGCAATGGTTTGTACTGTTATAAAAAAAAGTATAGCAGCTAAAAACAACTTTCTCATAAGTAGTTTAGTTAAAGATTGAAAATAGGTTGTTTGAGGGAAAATACAAAAGCAATTTTGGAATAGGCATTTAAACAGCATCAGTTGGCATTAGCAGAGTTTATCCCTAAACTGCTCGGACACTCCCGTACAGTATAATTTTATAGAGCTTTTATTGAAGCGATGATGAAAAATTCTCTTATAAATTATATTTCTTATAGCCAGTATTAATAATTATTTTAGATATAAATAAAAATCTAATCCCAAAGTTGCAATTAAATGATACGACTTAAAATTATAAGATATGAAATGAAAAAATTATTTGCTATTATATTTTTTTTACCCCGATTACGATTTATTCTCAATCTAAATTGTATTATGATACTTCAAAATTGGTAAATGGAAGTGGAGTGGCATTTTTACAAAGTAATAATGATACCAACTTTGGTTATGCGACTTATAAGAATAATCATTTAGGTGGTACATATTATCTTATAGATACATCAAGAGAATATGCATTGTTAGGGCAGCTTTGTTACCGGCCTTCCTGTATGAATTATCGACCCGGAGTAAAAGTGAAATATATAATCGATACTGATACTATTTCTAATATATTTGATTTCACTTTGTTTACAGAATTATTTAAATATTACGAAGCCAAAATCTTATCTACAGAACCTGCTTTAGTTCCTGAAATCGTATCGGGAGTGCACCCGGAATTAAATATTGGATTAGGTGAACCTGAAGTTGTTCCTACTGGAATGTGGCAACGCTTAGACTTAAAAAGGAAATATGTATTTGCTCAATTTAATTTCGACGATTGCGGCAATATTTTATCAACTAAATATTTCAATCCCAATGGCTCTATATTGAATAATCTCCAATACGAGGCAAGACCTAAAAAGAAAAAATATTGGCCCTAATCTCTATATTTTCTTATCATCGCCAATTTAATATCTAGATGCATCCGAATTTCCTGTTTCTGTCAATCAAACAAATCACTACTTAAATACCTGTCCCCTCTATCACAAACAATAAAAACAATTACACCTTCTTTTAATTCTTTTGCCAGTTCAATGGCGGCATGTGCCGCACCGCCGCTGCTCATGCCACTAAAGATCGCTTCTTCTCGGGCCAGTTTTTTCGCCATTATACGGGCATCTTTTTCAGCAATTTCTATTACACGATCTACACGGCTTTTATTAAATATTGTGGGTAAATATGCCTCGGGCCATTTGCGTATACCGGGAATTTTAGAGCCATCTGTTGGCTGACAGCCTATAATTTTTATATCAGAATTTTGTTCTTTTAAATATTGAGAGGTGCCCATGATAGTTCCTGTAGTGCCCATTGCAGAAACAAAATGAGTGATCTTTTCTTGAGTATCTCTCCATATTTCCGGGCCGGTGGTTTTATAATGCATACCGGGATTATCCATATTACCAAATTGATTGAGGTTATGATAACCGCCTTTTGCCAATTGTGCATTGGCATAATCAATAGCCCCTTCCATCGATCTTTCTTTTGGCGTAAGAATTACCCTTGCACCAAATGCTTCCATGGTTAAAACTCTTTCCCGTGTAGCATCTTCGGGCATCACCAGCTCAATGGGCACGTTAAACAAACTGGCTATCATGGCCAATGCAATACCAGTATTGCCACTGGTGGCTTCAATTAAAGTAATGCCTTCTTTTATTTCGCCACGGTCAATAGCTCCTTTTATCATGCCATAAGCGGCCCGGTCTTTCACACTGCCACCGGGGTTATTGCCTTCCAGCTTACCGTAAATTTTTACAGCGGGATTCGGGTTGAGCTTTTTTAATTCTACCAACGGAGTATTGCCTACTAAATCTAAAATGCCTGCCATAATTTTTGTTTGATCAGTAAAATAACCTGCTATGCAAAAGAAACCATAATCAGTCTACAAAATTGACAGGCTTTTGACAAAACTGCTTACTAAAAACGAAATTTTATTTATTTGGCCTGCAGAAAACGGCGATGTTGCAGAAATGCGGTGTTAATTTAAGTTATAAAGTCTATTACTTTGGTAGGGTATTTGTATATTTGCGGTCCTAAAAAGGGTAATACAAGACGAATGAAATTATTGATCACGATATTTTGCATCCTGTGCAGTACCTCTTTACAGGCGCAGCAAGGCTGGTGGAGTGCACAGTTGCACCGCAGCGATGGCCAAAGCATTCCTTTTACTTTTGAATGGAAAAAAGAAAATGGTAAACCGGTTTGGTATATTCATAATGCTACTGAAAAAATAAAGGTGGATAATATTACTGCTGCAGGAGATTCATTCATTGTGCAGATGCCCGTTTTTGAATCGCAATTCCGTTTTCAATACAGCAATAAAAAATTAAGTGGTGTATGGTTAAAGGGCGGCGCAGCACAAACACAGGTGATGCCTTTTAGTGCAGCGGCTGTTAATAAAAGATTTACGACTTCCTCCGCAGCGGGTAAAAATATTTCCGGCAAATGGTCGGTAACATTTGCCAATAATAAACCCGGCGAATTATCTGTTGCAGAGCTGCAACAAACCGGCAATAAACTCAGCGGCACATTTCTTAACCCGACAGGTGATTATCGCTATTTAGAAGGTGTTGTAACAAAAGACTCTTTATACCTCTCCTGCTTTGATGGCAGTCATGCTTTTTTAATTACTGCCGCAATAGAAAATAGCCGCACAATTTCCGGTGGTAATTTTTATTCAGGCGCATTGTACAACGAAAGCTGGAAAGGCATTAAAGATGCCCGTGCAAAAGTAACAGCAGAAACCGTAGCCATATATGCAAAACCGGGTGAAGAAAAATTACATTTTACTTTTAAGGACCTGCAAGGCAAGCCTGTTTCCATTGATGATGCAAAATTTAAAAATAAAGTAGTGGTAGTACAGCTAATGGGCAGCTGGTGCCCCAACTGCATGGATGAAACTGCATTCTTAAGTGCGTACTACAATAAAAACAAGCAACGTGGTGTAGAGATCATTGCGCTGGCATATGAATACAGTACCGATTGGGAACGCTCTGTAAAAAGCCTGCAAAAATTTCAACAGCGGTTTAATGTGCACTACAGCATTTTAAATACCGGTGTTACCGTAACAGATTCTTTACGTACAGAAAAAACTTTGCCCGAATTAACACACATTAAATTCTTCCCTTCCTCTGTAATACTGGACAAAAAAGGAAAGATAAGAAAACTGGATACCGGCTTTACCGGCCCTGCAACAGGAGCACATTATACTGTGTACAAAAAAGAATTTGAAAACACTATTAATAAATTATTACTCGAAAATTAAAGAAAGTTTATGGCTACCGAATTAGAATGCCCTGTTGATTTTATCAGCATTAACGAAAATAAAGTAAGACTTACCGCATTACATGTTTTTATACTGGCTGTTATTTATCTTATAATACCCACCTGGATCATTCCTGCATTTTTAACCGTTGATTTTTTTATGCGTGGCTTTAATTTTGGCAAATTCAGTTTACTGAATTTACTCAGCGAAAAAGAAGTACAACTCTTCTCTGTAAAAACAAAACCCATTGACCAGGCACCCAAAAGGTTTGCCGCAAAAATTGGTTTTATTTTTTCTGTTGCCATACTTACTGCCACCCTTTTTAATTTTATTACTGCAGGCATTGCACTTGCCGTTGTAATTACAGTATTTGCTTTTTTAGAATCCTTTCTTGGCTTTTGTGCCGGATGTTATGTGTATACTTTTTATAACAGGCTGTTTATTAAAAGCAGGAAGCAGGCAATCAGCTAAAAAATAAGCCTTGTTGCCCGTTAAGTTTTGAATAACAAAACAACCCTTGCATTACAGGGCCTTTAGTCTAATTTTAAAGGAAATTAAGCTTATGGACCTGAAAGCGTACTGGCAATACCAGGTTACTGATGTATTAAAAACATTGCGTTCAACAACAGCGGGCCTTTCTGCTGCAGATGCTGCTCAGCGCCTTGCTTCTTCCACAAAAAAAGAAAAAGAAAAACCACAGCTTGTAAAAGATATCATTTTATTTTTGGGGCAGTTTAAAAGTCCGCTTACTTTATTGTTAGTGGCAGCTGTAATTCTTTCAGCATTCCTCGGCGAAACTTCCGACGTATTTATCATTCTTTTTATTTTATCAGCTACCGGCATCATGAGTTTTATACAGGAGCGCCATGCCGGGCTTGCTGTTGAAAAACTACGTTCTCTTATACGCAGTAAAGTAAAAGTGCAACGCAGCAATGCTGTTGTAAATATATACTCCGAAGAAATTGTACCGGGAGATATTATTGTATTTGCAGCCGGTGATATCATACCTGCTGATTGCTTATTGCTGGAAGAGAAGGACCTGCATGCCAATGAAGCTACACTCACCGGCGAAACTTATCCGGCAGAAAAAGAAGTGGGTGCCATTGCAGCAGATACGGGTATGAGCAAAAGAACCAATGTACTGTTTGAAGGCACCAGTATTGTAAGTGGCACAGGAAAAGCAGTGGCTGTATTTACCGGTAAGGATACTGTGTTCGGCTCCATCTCTGCAAGCCTTACCAAAGCACCCGAAGAAACGGCTTTTGAAAAAGGCATCCGCAGGTTTGGTTACTTATTAATGCAGATCACGTTGGTACTGGCAGTAATCATTTTAGCAGTCAATATTTATTTTCATAAACCATTAATTGATTCCTTACTTTTTGCATTGGCACTGGCAGTGGGCATGGCGCCGGAATTATTACCCGCTATCATGACGGTGGCCATGAGTGCAGGTTCTAAAAGAATGGCCAGGCAAAAAGTGATCGTAAAAAAATTATCTTCTATTCAGAATTTAGGAGAAGTAAATCTTTTCTGTTCTGATAAAACCGGTACGCTTACTGAAGGGGTATTAAAAATTTCCGGCATCACCGGTATTGATGGCAACGAAAATGCAACAGTAAAACAACTGGCTTATTTAAATGCTTTTTTTGAGACCGGTTTTTCCAACCCGATGGATGATGCCTTGAAAACAATGGATAATGTTGCAGCCGACGGCTACGAAAAAACAGACGAGATACCGTATGATTTTATCAGGAAAAGATTAAGCGTTGTAGTAGTAAAAGATAATCAACACCAGTTGATCAGTAAAGGCGCAATCAATAATATCATTGCAGTTTGCGATAAAGTTTTGCTTGCCGATGGGTCAACCGCACCGCTTGAACCCTACAAAAAAACTATTGATGATCTGTACCAGCAATACAGTGGTAAAGGATTTAGAACGGTAGGTGTTTGTTACAAAGATTGTGCGCAAAAAATAAAACTTATTAAGGAAGATGAACAGCAAATGATCTTTGCAGGTTTTGTTTTGTTACTGGACCCGATAAAGCCCGGCGTTATAGATGTGATAAAAGAACTGAACAGTAATGGCGTACAATTAAAGATGATCACCGGCGATAATAAATTAGTGGCGGCTTATATCGGTGAGCAGATCGGTTTGCATAAGATCATTGTGATATCCGGCGCAGAAATTGCAAAGATGAGCCCTGAAGCTTTAGTGCAGCAGGTACAAAAAGCCAATGTATTTGCAGAGATAGAACCGCAGCAAAAAGAAAATATCATTAAAGCTTTACGTAAAGCCGGCAACACAGTGGCCTATATGGGTGATGGCATTAATGATGTGGCGGCCATCAATGCGGCAGATGTGGGCATCTCTACCAATAACGCAGTGGATGTGGCTAAGGAAGCCGCTGATGTGGTATTGCTGGAAAAAGACCTGGCAGTTTTAAATGCAGGCATCCTCGAAGGCAGGAGAACTTTTTTAAACACACTCAAATATATTTACACCAACACCAGCGCCACTTTTGGCAATATGTTCAGCATGGCAGGCGCTTCATTACTATTACCATTTTTACCCATGCTGCCACAACAGATATTACTCACCAATTTTCTCACTGATTTTCCTTACATGGCGGTGGCAGGCGATAATGTAGATGAAGCCGACCTGAAAGTTCCGCAGCGCTGGAACCTGAAGCAGTTAAAAAATTTCATGATTGTTTTTGGCTTGCACAGTTCTGTTTTTGATTACATTACTTTCTTCCTCTTGTACCGGTTATTCAAATCAGAAGCCGTATTTCAAACAGGGTGGTTTATCGAATCTATCTGCACCGAGTTGCTGATATTATTTGTTGTGCGTACACACAAATCACTTTTAAAAAGTGTACCGGGTAAATTATTGATTGCTTTAAGTGCACTGGGCTTACTGGTAACCATTATTTTACCCTTTACAGCTTTTGCAACAGAACTGGGTTTTGTAGTGCCCCCATTACAGCTACTGGGCATTATTGCAGGTATCCTGCTGTTGTATGTGATCACCGCAGATATTATTAAAGTTATTTTTTTCAGAAAGGCAGCGATATAAGTTTTTAGAGAATCTGATAATTTTCCGTTTCCTTTTGCGGGTGCATAAATGAAAATAAAATGCCGTTCATTTGGTTTTGAACGGCATTTGCTTTTATAGAAATATCATTTTAAATGGCCCAGGCCTTATCTCCTTTTTTATAAGGTAATGCACCATCATAATGCCCCGGTATAGGTAAAAAACGCAGCGCTTGTTTGCTGCCAATTTCAGAACTGAAGTAGCCCCACAAAGTTAATTGCTTCATCATGCTGTAATAATGAGATGGAGCGCTTACAAAATTGGGGTCCATATCTTTCCTGGCCTTTTCCCTGGCGTCTTTTTCTTTTTCGTCACGCTGCTTGTTATAATCTTTAGCTTCTTTTTCTAACCCTGTTAAGAATGCTTTACGTTGTTCGGGAGTAGCATCCATAAATGATTTACCACTGGCTTTTTCGCAAGCTGCATTTAAACCTGCAAGCCCGTCACCAAATGCTTTTTGCTGATCGGCATTATAACAATCTGTTACTATGGTTTTCATAAACTCACCGATCTTAGTGGCTTTTGCTCCCGGTGTGGAAGTAGTAGGAATAATTGTTTCACCTACTTCATCCAGCAATGCAATATTGCCGGCCGAAAATGTTGAAGCATCTGCTTCTTTATTGGTACAACCGGATAAAAATACATCTCCGCCTATTACAACACCTCCGGTTAATACAGCTATCATTTTTAAAAGTTCCCTGCGTTCCATAATTTTTATTTTATGAGTATTACAAATTTTGTTTTTTTAATTCTTCTACCGCATGGTTAACTGCTCTTGCAGTAAATGCCATATACGTTAATGATGGATTCTGGCAGGCAGATGATACCATGAACGATCCGTCAGTTACAAATACATTAGGCGCATCCCAAACCTGGTTCCATTTATTCAGCACCGATGTTTTAGGATCGCTGCCCATACGTGCGGTGCCCATTTCGTGAATACCATGGCCCATCGCATGGCCGCTATCATAGGTGTTGATTCCTTTGGCACCTGCAGCTTCCAGCATGGCTACCATCTCAGCCACAATATCTTTCCGCATCTTCATCTCATTTTCTTTTAGCTCTGCATCCATTGATAATACCGGCAGGCCCCACTTGTCTTTTTTATTTTTATCGAGCGTTATTTTATTGTCGTGATAAGGTAATATTTCGCCAAAACCGGTGGCACCCATACGCCATCCGCCCGGTTCTGTCAATGCTTCTTTAAATTCGGCGCCAATATTCAATTCTGCAATTTCCCTGCTCCAGCCACTACGGCTGGCCGAACCCTGGTAACCAAAGCCACGCAGGTAATCTCTTTTATCAGTACCCACATTGGCAAAGCGTGGAATGTAAAACCCGGTTGGCCTGCGGCCATAATAATATTTGTCTTCATAACCTTCAATAGTTCCGCTGGCACCCAGGTTGTAATGATGGTCCATGATATTATGCCCCAGTTCGCCACTGCTGCTGCCCAAACCATCCGACCATACATCAGTTGCTGAACGCATCAATATCCATGCAGAGTTTAATGCAGAGGCACAGAGAAAAACTATTTTTGAATTGAACACATAAGTCTTGTTGTCCTGTGTGTCCACCACTTCAACCCCGGTTGCTTTTTTCTTATCCTTATCATACAATACCTGTGATACAATAGAATAAGGACGTACCGTTAAATTCCCCGTTTTTAATGCCGCAGGATAAGTAGAGGATTGCGTACTGAAATAACCGCCGAATGGGCAACCTTCCCAGCAACGGTCACGGTACTGGCAGCCCGGCCTTTCCGGAAAAGGCACTGTAATATTGGCAACCCTGCCAATGATCATATGCCGCTCTTTATATTTTTCTTTTATTCTTGCAGCCACATCCTTCTCTACAATATTCATAGGAAAGGGTGGTAAAAATTGCCCGTCGGGTAAATTAGGTATTCCCTCTTTTGATCCGGCAATGCCTGCAAATTTTTCTACATGGTCATACCATGGTGCAATCTCATCATAATTCACCGGCCAGGGTATAGCAATACCATCTTTTGCATTGGCTTCAAAATCCATCGGGCTCCAGCGGTAACTTTGCCTGCCCCATAAAACAGAGCGGCCGCCAAAGCGGTAACTGCGCCACCAGGTAAAAGGTTTTACCTCGGTATAAGGACAATCCTCTTCATTGGCCCAGGCATCCATCACTTGTTCCTGTGCAGCCCAACCCCGGTGTATTACCGGGTATTTTTTTCTCTGCTCGGCTGTAGTGTTGCCACGATGCTCAAACTCCCAGATATTTTTTGTAGCGCTTTTGTAATCTTTAATATGTTCGTGTGGGCCTCCCCGCTCTAACAACAATACTTTCAATCCCTTTTCGCAAAGTTCTTTAGCAGCCCAGCCCCCGCTGATACCGGAGCCAACTACTATTGCATCGTATGTATTGCCTGGCATATTAAATTGTTAATGAGTTTTAAGTTCTACAGGTTACCCTTTTTTAATTCCTTTACTGCAAAATCTACTGCCCTTGCGGTTAAAGCCATATAGGTTAATGAAGGGTTCACACAGCTTGCACTCGTCATGCAGGCTCCGTCAGTTACAAAAACATTCATGGCATCCCATACCTGGTTGTTGCCATTAAGCACTGAGGTTTTAGGATCTCTGCCCATACGTGCAGTACCCATTTCATGTATACCCATACCTACGGCATATCCGTTATCATACGCATTTACATCTTTTACTCCTGCGGCTTCCAGCATTTCTTTGGCATCATTCATCATGTCTATCCGCATCTTCTTTTCATTCTCTTTTATTTCCACATCAAAATTCAATACCGGTAATCCCCATTTATCTTTTTTAGTTTTATCCAATGTGATTTTATTGGCATGATCAGGTAACATTTCACCAAATGCAGTAATACCCATACGCCAGCTGCCCGGTTCACTTAAGGCTTCTTTTAATTCTGCACCAATCATTAATTCTGCCACATCAGTTACACGGCCACGGCTTGCACCACCCTGGTAGCCAAAGCCACGCAGGTAATCTCTCTTATCATCATATACATTTCTAAACCTTGGAATGTAAATACCGGTAGGCCTGCGGCCATAAATGTATTTATCTTCATAGCCCTCTACCCTGCCGCTAGCACCCAACCTGAAATGATGATCCATTACATTATGCCCCAGCTCGCCACTGCTGCTGCCCAATCCATCAGGCCATATATCCGTAGCGCTGTTCATTAAAACCCAGGTGCTGTTAAACGTTGATGCACACAAGAAGATTATTTTTGCATTGTACGTATATGTCTTGTTGGTTTCTGCATCCAGCACTTCCACACCGGTTGCCTTTTTTGAGTTCTTATCGTAAATAAGTTTGGTAACAATCTTATTATTTTCCAGGGTAAGATTGTTTGTTTTTCTTGCAGCCGGCAATGTAGCCGATTGTGTACTGAAGTATGCACCAAACGGGCACCCACGCCAGCAACGGTCACGGTATTGGCAATTGGTTCTTCCCTGCTCAGGCCTTGCTTCAGTAATATTAGCACTGCGGCCGATAAACATGTGCCGCTTACCGCTGTAATGTTCTTTTATCTTAGCAGACAGATCTTTTTCCACTACATTCATATCCATGGCCGGCAAAAATTCTCCGTCAGGTAACACATCCAACCCTTCCTTACTGCCTTGTATACCCGCAAATTTTTCTACATAGCTGTACCATGGCGCCAGCTCATCATAACGTATAGGCCAGTCGATAGCAATACCTTCTTTTGCATTGGCTTCAAAATCCATCTTATTCCAGCGGTAACTCTGGCGGCCCCAATGTAAAGAGCGGCCTCCCGTATGATAGGCCCTGTACCAATCAAAACGTTTGGTTTCGGTATATGGGCTTTCGGTATCGTTCACCCACATGCCCAGGGTTTGTTCTCCCAGTGCATAATCCCTTTTTAAAACAGGGTGTTCTTTTATCATTTGCTGCGTGGGTTTATCCCGGTGAGGAAACTCCCACATTTCTTTGGTGGCATTTACATAGTCTTTTACATGTTCCACATGTTTGCCCCTTTCCAGCATTAAAACTTTTAAGCCTTTTTCTGTGAGTTCCTTTGCAGCCCATCCTCCGCTGATTCCCGACCCCACCACAATTGCGTCGTAAGTATTATCTGCCATAATCGATTTATGATTTTAGATTTTAGATTTATGATTGTAGAACACTTAAATTATACGTCACATAATTTTACTGCCGCTTTTAATGCTTTAATTTTTTCTGCATTGTCTTTTCCGGTAGGAATAAATTCCTGTGCGATATAATCTTTAAAACCCGTTGCTAAAATTGCTTTGGCAATAGCCGGGTAATATAGTTCCTGTGTTTCATCAATTTCGTGGCGGCCCGGCACACCGGCAGTATGATAATGGCCGAAGTACTGGTAGTTGTTTTTTATTGTTCTTATCACATCACCTTCGTCAATCTGCATATGGTAGATATCATACAATAATTTAAAATTTTCTGATCCTACACGTTTGCACAATTCAACACCCCAGGCACTTTTATCGCACATATAATCTTTATGGTCTACTTTACTATTCAGCAATTCCATTTGAATGATGACGCCTCTTTTTTCTGCCAGTGCAATAATTTGTTTTAATCCTGCGGCACAATTTTTCAACCCGGTTTCATCATCCATTCCTTTGCGGCTGCCGCTGAAGCAAATTAAATTTTTATAACCGGCATCAGCAACATAATTTATATGGTCGGTATAATTTTTTATTAATGTGGAATGATTCTCGGTGTGATTCCATCCTTCTGTTAAACTGATTTCGGCGCCATTGCACATCGAGGAATCCAAACCATGTGCTTTTAAAACATTCCATTCTTTAGGGCCAACCAGGTCAATGGCTTTTAACCCGATCTTATTGGCCACACCACACAATTCTTCCAGTGGTAAAAAATTATAGGTCCACCTGCACACAGAGTGGTTGATATTGCCTTTGAGTTTATACATGTCTTCTGTATTATCTGCAGCAGCTAAGGCAGCCATCGGGCTTGCAGCCACAGCTAAAGAGCCCACTGCCAGCTGTTTTAACAATTGTCTTCTTGAAGATTGATTTTCCATTGTAAAAATAATGTAGTTGGTTATAACGCTACTTTAGGTTTGTTGCGCATGTAAAAAAATAATCCTGCAAATGCAGCAATTAAAATTACCGGTAGAATTAAAGTAGTATTGATAATTTCGGGGCCTGCAGTTTTATTGGCCTCTGCCAGGGCAGCTTTCATGGCTTCTGTAGCTTCGGGGCTGTTGTACAATTTCAGATCGGCACCGGCAGGCAAATGGGCTGCAATTTTATTATCGTATACAGTGCCCATAAACATAGTATAAATTGAAACTGCAAACATACCGGCACCCCCCATCAGGTTTAATCCCACGGCACCCGTTTTAGGTAAATTTTCCGATACAAAGCCCAGCATGGTAGGCCAGAAATAACATACCCCCATTCCAAAAATTAAAGCGCCAACAAAAACCATACTGCCACCGGAATGGCCTAAAATGTACAAGCCTAAAGCGGCTAATATTGCAGACATCAGTAATACCCCCTGCGGCGCAAGGCTATGCACAACCGGACCTGCAAATGCACGGCCGATCACCATTACCCCGGTGGATACTGCTAATATTAATAAGGCATTGGTAGTAACATTATTTAACAGTACCCCGATCCATTGCCCCGTAAATAATTCTGTGATGGCGGTACCAAACATGCAAATGATCATGAAAATAAAAAGCGGGCTGGCCAATGCTTTGTACATACTTGCAGTAGATACACCACTGGCTACCCTTTCTGTAACAGGAAATTGTTCTTTTAAAAAAAGCCAGCCATATAATAATGTTGGAACAAGCATTACACTCACCAGTATCTTCCAGTTGCTGATGGTATCAGTACCAGCAATTTTTTGTCCGAAGAAATAAACAACCAGCGAACCTATTACAATGCCACCCGGAAACCATAAATGAAAGTGATTGAGTTTTGTTGTTTTGTTATCGGTATACAAAGAAGTTACCAATGGATTACAAGCGGCTTCCACGGTACCGTTAGCAATACCTATTAATAATGTAGAAATAAATAATGCCCAGTAAGGGCTGCCAAAACTTCCTGCAAAAATGGTTAACAAAATACCTGCAAGATGAAATATAAAAGCCATCACCAGCAGTTTCTTCATGCCAATTACATCAACGATCATTCCGCCAATGATCACCGCCAGCGGAAATCCCCAGAATGCAGTGGCTGTAATGGTAGATATTTCAGCTTTATCTAAATTAAATTGTGTACCCCAGGTGCCTAATAATCCTGCACGGATACCAAATGAAAGAGAGGTTACTAATAATGCCAGGCAACTGGCAACAAAGAGTTTGTTTCTGTCTATAGCTTGCATATCGTATTTTAAAGAGTGAGACCAGGTTTACTTCGTAAATATAATTTTAATAATCATCAAAAAATCAAATGCACCAAAAAACTTTCCGCAAACGGTTGCGATTAATTTTAAAATATCTGGCAGGTACTTTAATATTTTTTTCTATTTTTAATGCCTATCTCTTAAATAATTTGTTTGCTGAATTAAAATAATATCACATAAACATAAAATACTATCATGCAGCGTAAATTAAGAATGGCTATGATCGGCGGCGGTAAAGATGCTTTTATTGGTGCCGTACACCGCCTTGCATTAAATATGGACGGCCAGATGGAAATGGTGGCCGGAGCTTTAAGTGTAACCCCCGAAACTGCTATAGAATCAGGCAGGTTATTATTTTTAGATGAAAGCAGGATCTATACTGATTATAAAGTAATGCTGGAAAAAGAAGCCGCAATGCCTGCAGATAAAAGAATTGATTTTGTAAGTATTGTTACACCCAACTTTGTTCACTTTGATCCCGCAATGATGGCATTGGATAAAGGATTTAATGTGGTAATTGAAAAGCCCATCACGTTTACATTAGAGCAAGCCAAACTAATAAAAGAAAAACTTGCCGCTACCGGCTTAACCTTGTTATTGTGTCATACTTACACCGGCTACCCTATGGTAAAGCAGGCTAAACAAATTGTAAAGAGTGGCATACTGGGAAAAATAAGAAAAGTATATGTAGAATATCCGCAGGGCTGGCTGAGTACTTTTTTAGAAGGCACCGGCCAGGCGCAGGCCAGCTGGCGTACCGATCCCAAGAAAAGTGGTAAGGCCGGTTGCATGGGTGATATAGGTACACATGCCTTTAACATGGCTGAATACATTACCGGTTTGCAGGTTACACAAATTTGTTCTCATTTAAATATTGTGGTAGAAGGCAGAATGCTGGATGATGATGGTGCTGCATTCTTAAAATTCAACAACGGCGCTACGGGGGTTTTAATGGCTACACAAATTGCAGCAGGTGAAGAAAATAATGTTAAGATAAGAGTGTATGGCGAAAAAGGCGGCCTGGAATGGCAACAGGAAGATGCCAACACTTTAAAAGTAAAATGGCTGGATAAGCCTGCTGAGATTTACAGAACGGGTGGTGCTTACAACAGTTCATTCGCCGCACACAATACAAGAATTCCTGCTGGCCACCCCGAAGGATATTTGGAAGCCTTTGGAAATTTATACCGCAACTTTGCATTAACGGTAAGGGCAAAAATTAATGGGGAAACACCCAAAGAAGAATGGCTGGATTTTCCCGGCGTAGAGGAAGGAATAAGAGGAATGGCTTTTGTAGAAAATGTGGTGGCATCATCGCAGAGCAATGAGAAGTGGAGGGAATTTACCATATAATTTATAAGCGAATTTTGTACTAAAAATATTTGCCACGAAGAGACAAAGACACCGGGAGCTTATTTCTTCAAAATAATCAGGAGTTATTAAATGATCTATCATTTAATCTTTGTGACTTAGTGTCTTCGTGGCTAAAAGAAAAAATTTATTTTTTACTTTATTAAAAATCCTTTGGGAGTATAACAATGCAAACAATAAAAGGCCCCGGTATTTTTTTAGCCCAGTTTATGGGTGATAAAGCACCATTTAATGACCTGGTAGCTATTTGCAAATGGGCGAAAGATCTTGGCTTTGCAGCCGTACAAATCCCCACCTGGGAAAGCCGGTTGATCGACCTGCAAAAATGCGCCGAAAGCAAAACTTATGCAGATGAATTAAAAGGTACCATCAATGCCTGTGGTGTGGAAATTTCAGAATTGTCCACACATTTACAAGGACAATTGGTAGCCGTAAATCCTGCTTACGATGCTTTGTTTGATGGCTTTGCACCAGATGCGGTAAAAAATAATCCCAAAGCAAGACAGGAGTGGGCAGTGCAACAATTACTGTATGCGGCAAAGGCCTCACAAAATTTAGGATTGAATGCACATGCTACTTTCAGTGGTGCATTATTGTGGCATACCGTGTACCCGTGGCCGCAGCGGCCTGCAGGTTTGGTAAATGATGGTTTTGCCGAATTAGCCAAAAGATGGTTGCCGATATTGAACCAGTTTGAGGAATGTGGTGTAGATGTATGTTATGAAATTCATCCCGGTGAAGACCTGCATGATGGCATCTCTTACGAAATGTTTTTAGAAAAAGTGAACCATCATAAAAGAGCCTGCCTGTTATATGATCCTTCCCATTTTATATTGCAGCAACTAGATTATAAACAATACATCGATTTTTATCATGACCGCATTAAAATGTTTCATGTAAAAGATGCAGAGTTTAATCCAACCGGCAAACAGGGCGTGTACGGTGGTTTTCAAAACTGGATCGACAGAGCCGGACGTTTTCGTTCGCTGGGTGATGGTCAAATTGATTTTAAAACTATCTTTAGCAAATTAACGCAATATGGTTACAAAGGCTGGGCTGTAATGGAATGGGAATGCTGCATTAAACACCCCGAAGATGGTGCTAAGGAAGGGGCGGTATTTATTAAAGACCATATCATAAGGGTTACAGAAAAAGCCTTTGATGATTTTGCAGAAACAGGTAACAATACCAATTTTAATAAAACGATCTTAGGATTGCAATAAAAAAAACATAAAATAAAAGACAGATGAAAAAAACTATTCTAATGCTTTCAATTGCCGCATTTTGTTTTTCCTGCGGTGGAGGTTCCGGTGAAAAAAGTGGCGATTCAAAATCAGCAGCAGGTAATCCTGATATCGAAAAAGGATTAGAGCTGGTAGCAAAATCCGATTGCCTGGGTTGCCATAAAATAAAAGAAGCTTCAGTAGGGCCTGCTTATAACCTGATTGGCCAGAAGTACGAAAATACTGAAGCCAATATTAATACCCTGGCAGAAAAAGTGCAGAAGGGCGGTTCCGGTAACTGGGGCCAGGTACCCATGGCAGGGCACAGCGGTATTTCTAAAGAAGATGCTGTGTTGATGGTAAAATATGTTTTATCACTAAAAGATGAAAAATAAATTATGAAAAATAAACTCCTGATTCCGATTGCATCGCTGGCTATATTAATGGCCTGTAATAATACCGAAAATAAAACCGGCGACACTGCTGCTGAAGTAAAACCTGCTGCCACAGATACTTCTGGCTGGGTTACATTATTTGATGGCACCAATACTGCCGGCTGGCATGCCTATGGTAAAGGCACCGGCACAGGAAGATGGAAAGTGGCTGATGGTGCTGTTTATGTAGATACCACGCAGAAAGGCGAAGGTGGCGACCTTACCTCTGATGGCGAATACGACAATTTTGATTTGAAACTGGAATGGAAAATTGCGGCTAATGGTAACAGTGGTATCATATTTTATGTAAATGAAGACACCACTAAATACCATAATACGTACGAAACCGGGCCCGAAATGCAGGTACTGGATAATAACGGGCATCCGGATGGCAAAATCACCAAACACCGTGCCGGCGACCTGTACGACCTGATTTCCTGCAGCAAAGAAACCGTTAAGCCGGTAACCGACTGGAACGAAGTGGAAATAAAATCCAAAGATGGCAAGCTGGATTTTTACCTGAATGGCACTAACGTGGTAAGCACCACTATGTGGGATGATAACTGGAAAGCATTGGTGGCAGGAAGTAAGTTTAAAAGCATGCCGGGCTTTGGCACGTATAAAAAAGGAAAAATTGCTTTACAGGATCATGGCAACCTGGTTTGGTACAGGAATATAAAAATCAAGAAATTGTAAAAGGATATTCTCTCCAAAAAAAATAAGCACTCCATAAAGAGTGCTTATTTTTTTATTTATTATATTCTTATGCTTACAAAGGCCTTACCCAGATATTCCTGTAACTGATCGGTTCACTAGGATCTCCATGGTCTTGCAATTTTATTGGCGCCGGTCCGTGTTTTTTATAATACGGTTGTCCGCGGTAAACAGTAATGCCTTTTACTTCGGTATTATTTTGTACCAACACTCCATTTTGAATAGCGGTGATGCGGCCCGGCGTTTTTACAGTACCATCTTCATTAAATCTGGGTGCTGTCCATACGATATCGTACGATTGCCATTCGCCCGGTTTTTTACAAACATTTGCTAAAGGAATAGATTGCTTGTATATGCTTCCGGTTTGACCGTTTACATAAGTAGTATTTTCATAACAATCCAGTACCTGTATTTCGTAGCCTTCATCACCGGGGCCCACACTCGCTAAAAAGACACCGCTGTTGCCACGTGCCTGCCCGCTACCGGTAATATTTTCAGGAATACGCCATTCAATATGCAATTGATAATCGGTAAATTTTCTTTTGGTTTGAATATTACCGGTGCCTTTTTTTACAGTAACGCTGTTTTTTTTCACTGTCCACATAGCTGGCCTGGTGCTGTCGTTTACAGAAACCCATTCATCAAGATTTTTCCCGCCGAATAAAATGATGGCATCAGAAGGTGCATCGCTGTTGGTCTTGCCCGGTTTTACTACGGGTGGCACCGGGGCATATACTTCTGTAAGTTTGGGATCAATTTCCTGGCCGGAAGACACCAGCGCCACAAACAATAATGCGGGAAACAATAACAGGAACTTATTTTTCATAATGCAAATTTTAATCGTAAGAAATGATGCTTAAAAATAAAAAATACTTGTGTACAATACAGAAAGTACACAAGTATTTTTTTAAGGTCGTATTTTGATCACATGCATCAGGATAGAATTCGGACACATTGCAGGTTGAAATGAAATTTCAACGTACTAACTAACTACGGGAAAATACCCAGCTCATTATAGCTCTGTGCTACTTTATTGATAGCACTTACATAAGCCGCAGTACGCATATCAGGTATGGTAGGGTTGTCTTTCCATATCTGCATGATTTCCCTGGTTGCAGTGATCATGGTTTCTTCAAGGCCACTATGCACCAGGTCTTGTTCTTCCGGCCCGTGCATAATAAAGTCTCTTTCTTTTTTACTTACGGTTTTACCGCTTAACTCTTCAATCTGCCCCAGTATATGGCCATTTAAATTTTCTGCAAAACGTTTTTCCAAACGGCCGTAACGTACGTGACTTAAATTTTTCAGCCATTCAAAATAACTAACCGTAACGCCACCCGCATTAAGGTACATATCGGGTACACATAAAATACCACGTCTTGTAAATTCTTCATCCGCTTCCGGTGTACAAGGGCCGTTTGCTGCTTCGCCAACAATTTTTGCTTTTACCCTTGGTGCATTATCGCCGTTAATAACATTTTCCAATGCCGCAGGAATTAAGATATCGCAATCCAGTTCCAATGCATCCGAACTTTTTGCCAGGTTGGTAGCACCGGGGAAATTTAAAATAGAACCTGTTTTTTTCCTGTGTTGAAAAACCTCTTCTTCATTCAATCCATCTGCATTAAAAATAGCACCTTCAAATTCTGCAAGGGCAATTACTTTTGAACCTGCTTCACGGAAAAATTTAGCACTGTGATACCCCACATTTCCTAATCCCTGTACCACTACTCTCTTACCAACAACACCCACCGTTAAGCCTTGCTTTTCCATTACGTCGGGCATATTACATACTTCACGGATACCGAAGAATACCCCCATGCCTGTAGCTTCTTTACGGCCACGTACACCACCTTGTGTGATTGGCTTACCGGTAACACAACCGGCTGCATCAATTTCGCCGGGTTTAAGTGATTGGTAAGTATCCACTATCCAGGCCATTTCTCTCTCCCCTGTTCCGTAATCGGGTGCAGGTACATCAATGCCCGGGCCAATAAAATTTTTCTTTACCAATTCTGCGGTGTAACGGCGGGTTATTTTTTCCAGGTCGTATACACTGTATTTTTTAGGATCGATAGTGATACCGCCTTTAGCGCCACCAAATGGCACATTTACAATGGCACATTTAAAGGTCATCAATGCAGCCAGTGCCATTACTTCATCCAGGTTTACTTCAGGACTGTAACGGATACCTCCTTTACAAGGTGCTTTATGATGAGAGTGTTGCACACGATAAGCTTTAATTACTTCTATCTTATCATTTACCTTAACCGGAAAGTGCATACGCAATACCGAGTTACATTGTTTGATCTGTTCTAACAATCCACTATCCCATGTAGTGAATTTTGCTGCTTTGTCAAAGCTTTGTTCCACACTGTGAAAAAAACTGTACGTAGTTTCTGCTGACATAAAAGTTGTAGTTTAGTTTTTTGCAATCGTTGTTTTAAAAATGTATAATTCAGGCGAATTATTATAACCGGCTGGCAGGTCGGTTTAGTTTTCTTTTTCTATTTTACTTATTTTTCTGTCTACTAAAAAAACATAAAGGAAAAGCCCGATCAGTATAGTGAGGCAAACTGCCACCACTACATAAATTTTTCCATTGCTCCTCATTACTTCTTCTACCCCGGGTTTATCCTGTGCAAATGCAACGGCACAAAAAAACAAAGAAACAAACATTAATAACACCTTATTTATTATCGATGTCCATTGATACTTCTTCATTTAATAGTGTTTTATCTGTTAATAATTGTATTCTTATTTTTAAAGTAGCGATCCATACCCCCAGCAATGTCCAGCCGATAACTGCAGGATAAAAGATCATACGCATGGCTGCATCAAGATCTTTTTGTGCGTTTAAAGCAGGGTTACCGCTATCGCTGCCCGGCGCACCGGGATGTAAGCTCCCCACCATTCTTGGAATGATCCAGATGCTGGGAAACAACATTACAAAAGCGAAAATATTATACACCGCACTTACCCTGGCTCTTTTATCAATATCAGTAAAGCTGCCCCTCAATACAAAATAGGCACCGTAAATTAATAAAGCAATGGCAGCACCCAGTAATTTAGGTTCTTTAAGTACACTACCGAGACTCTGATTCTGATCGGTAAGCCAGGTATAATTGGCCCAGATAGCACCGGTGCCATAACCGAGTATACCAACAAATGCGCCTACTGCTGCAAAATTTTTAGCAAAAATATCATTGCGGTAACTGGAGTCACGTAAGTATTTAATGCTGTACACAAAACTTACAATGAAGAGGATCATCATTGCAAACCACATGCACACATGAAAATATAAATTGCGGATAGACTGATGGATAATGGGCAGATCAGGAACCTTCATTAAAAAACCTGCCACTACCGTGTAGATAAGCAAAACAAAGGATAATATTTTCCACCAGCTTTTCTTCAAAAGAAGATTTTTTTTAGTGCCGCAAAGATAGGGCAGAGTTTTGAGTTTGCAGTTACCAGTTTGTTGTTTTTTGCAAATACTGCCGGCTTATTTATTTTAATCCTTCCACAGGTAAGGAAAAAGCACCACGGCCATGGCCACTACCAGTACATCCAACCCAACAATAAGCAGGCTCAGTTGCATCACGGCGCCTGCCCGAAATACTTCTGCAAAGGCAACTTTACTCAGTTTCATCAGCATTAATAATTGCGGTAGTATGATGGGGAAGCCCATTATGGCAATAAGGGCTGCATTCTGCTGCGCCTTTGCAGCAATTGCACTCATTAAAGTAAATACCAGGCTAATGCTGATGCCTCCTAAAATTACAATGCCCGTAAATTGTAAGGAATTGTTGACCGGGTTGGTTAAAAAGAAAAAGAACAATACCAGGCTGATGCTGCTCATCAGCACCATTAATAAAACATTGTAAATTATTTTGCTGATGATGAATTCTGCCGGAGACGCAATGGAATAAAAATAGAGCATCCTGCCCTTCCCTTCCTGCAAAAAGCTTTTAGCCACGGCATTTACACAAATAAATAATTGAATGATCCAGAATAAACTGTTCCAGGTTGCACCATCAGGCTTGTCCGGAAAAGAAAGATAAATAACAAAAACGGTGGAAGCAATGTACAATACAATGCCATAAAAAGTATGCTTTTGCCTGAACTCAAGCAATACATCTTTATGTAACAAAGCGTAGATCCGTTTAAACATTGCTGCAAATTACTAACATTCAATAAAAACCGGAATAAAATTTACCCCGGGAATAACAATGTAATCAACTATACTAACAGCTGTTAGTTAAAACCAATGTTATCCACAGTAATTCTCCCACCGTATTTCTACTCTTGTATGAGATAATTATTCCATTTATATTACAATATATTTTTCTTCTATTCCTAACTTAACAAACAAACAATGAAAAAAATTTTAATCACCCTCCTGGTCTCATCAGGACTGCTATCCGCTATGGATACCAAAGCGCAGGATTTTGTAAAAGGCAATCCCGGCATGTATCCTGAATTTATTGATTTTAAAAATGCGCCGGCTGCCTTTAACAAAGGCTCGGTAATACTGGCTGATGATAAAGGCAGTTTTACTTCTTCTTCCGGCGCCTTGCTTGCACATTCAGAAAAAGACAACCTTAGCATGGAACATTTTCGTTACCAGCAAAGTTATTTAGGCATTCCTGTAGAGAATGCCATTTATGTAATGCATGTAAAGGGAAATACTGTATTGAGCCAGAATGGAAAATGGGTAAAAGATTTTCCGGCCGGTTTAAAAAATGCCGCTGCCATCAACTTTTCTGCTGCCTTGCAAAAAGCAATGGCTGCTGTTGGTGCACAATCTTATAAGTGGCAGATACCTGCAGAGGAAGCCTTTATTAAAAGAGAACAAAATGATTTTAAGGCTACTTTCTATCCCAAATCTGAATTAGTATGGTATAGCGGCGAAAATGAAGTGATACCTGCATCTTTAAGGCTGGCATATAAACTGGATATATATGCACAATACCCCATGAGCAGGCAGATTGTATTTGTTGATGCCGTTAACGGAAGCATTTTAGGTACAAGAGAATTAATTCATACCACTAATGCAACAGGTACAGCAGTTACAGCCTATACCGGCACACAAACTATTACCACTGATTTTACAGGCACCACTTATCGTTTAAGAGAAACCGGCAGGGGCAATGGTATCAACACTTATGATATGAGACTGGCTGGAACCAATTACGGAGCAGCAGTTGATTTTACTGATGCGGATAATAACTGGAACAATGTAAATGCCAATAAAGATCAGTATGCCACAGATGGCCATTGGGGCACCGAAAAAACCTATGACTTTTATTTATCTAAGTTTAACCGTAACAGTGTTGATAATGCTGGTTTTGCTTTAAACAGTTATGTACATACCAACTTAGTTGCATTTGGCTACGGCAATAATATCAACGCATTCTGGGATGGTACCCGTATGACCTATGGTGACGGTGGTACCAGCGGCAGCACTACTTACACGCCGTTAACAGCATTAGATGTTTGCGGGCATGAGATCACTCATGGTGTTACTGAAAGAACGTCCAACCTGGTATATTCAAAAGAATCCGGAGCCATGAACGAAGGCTTCAGCGATATTTTTGGCACTGCAATAGAATTTTATGCAAAGGGTACCGGCGGCAACTGGTTAATTGGTGAAAACATTGGTGCAGCATTCCGTAATATGGCCAACCCCAACCAATTCAGCCAGCCGGATACTTATGGTGGTACCTATTGGGTAAACACAACCAGCTGTACCCCTAGCAACAACAACGACCAATGTGGCGTACATACCAACAGTGGTGTATTAAATTTCTGGTTCTATCTTTTATCGCAGGGAGGCAGCGGCACCAACGATATCGGCAGCGCCTACACGGTAACAGGTATTGGTATTGATAAAGCTGCAGCTATTGCCTACAGAACCAATACCACTTATTTAATTTCTACTTCTACTTATGCCAATGCAAGAACTTATGCTATTCAATCTGCCATTGATCTGTATGGTGCAGGAAGTGCAGAAGTAATTGCTACCACCAATGCATGGTATGCGGTGGGTATTGGTGCTGCATACAGTTCTGCCTGCGGTACACCCACTGCATTAACCGCATCGGCTATTACCAGCTCCGGCGCTACATTAGGCTGGACTGCAGGTTCTAATGCGGTAAGTTATTTGGTAGAGTATAAATTATCTTCTGCCTCTACATGGACAACGCTTGCTGCTGCAACTACAGCTACATCAGTTGCTGTAACAGGCCTCACTGCTTCTACTGCTTACGACTGGAGAGTAACAACTAATTGTTCTGCATCAACCAGCACTGCAGCTACGGCTTCATTTACCACAACTGCTGTTGCATCGGGTTGTGCTGCTGCATTTGAACCTAATGAAACATTGGCAACCGCCGCAAGTATAACATCAGGTGTTACCAATTCTGCAGCCATCAGTTCCACAACAGATATTGATTACTTTAAAATAGTAACCACTGCTACCAGCAGCAATGTGTTTAATCTTGTTGGTCCGGGTGGCGTGGATTACGACCTGTACATTTATAACAGCGCAGGCACGCAGATTGGTTCTGGCACAGGCTCTACTGCAACAGAAACTGTTTCTTTAACCAGCCAGGCAGCAGGCACTTACTACATAAAAGTAATTGGCTACAACGGTGCCAACAGTGCAACATGCTATACAATAAAAGCTACTGCAACTGTGGCAACCAGTTGCCAGAGCGCATTGGATGTTTCTACCAACGGAACCATTTCCGGCGCAGCTGTAATTCCGTTTAACACTAACGTTACCGGCTTAATAAGCCCCAGTGGCGATAATGATTATTACAAATTTGTAATTACCAACGGCGGTACTGCAACAATTACTTTAACAACATTACCGGCTGATTACGACCTTACAGTTGTAAATAGTGCAGGTACACAATTGGCGATTTCTCAAAATGGTGGCACTACAAGCGAAACCATTAGTCGCACCTATACTGCAGGTACTTACTATGCAAGAGTATTTGGTTACAACAATGCTAATAATGCATCCACCTGTTATACTTTAAAAGTACAATTGGGTACTGCAAGCATCACCGGTAACGGAACTGAAATTACCGGCAACGGTTTATTGAAAGTGTACCCAAGCCCTGCCACCAATGTATTAAATGTAAGCGTACTGGGCGAAATTGCTCCAAAAGCTACATTAAAAGTGGTGAACATAAGTGGTGCTGTGGTGATGGAAGAAAAGATCAGCAGCAATATACAACAGGTAAATATTTCAACCCTGCCAAAAGGTGTTTACCTGCTTAAGATAAACAATGGAGAAACAGTGCTTTCTTCCAAGTTTGTGAAGCAATAAATGCATCTTACAGCCAATGAAAAAACGTCCTCAATTTTAATTGGGGACGTTTTTTTGTACTTGCAATGTCCAATTTTTTTATTTGGATTTTTCTGTTGAAAATATTTGATTGGTGAATGGAGGTTTATCGGGAACGGTAACCACATTAAATTGAAAATTTACGGCATGGTGGCAATTGTTGCAGGTATTGGTTAACAACACATAACTGTTTTTAAATTGAACAGGATCTTGTTTTGTTATGGCGGCGTTCACACTATCCAATGCTGGATTAAGCATGATCACTTTTTCTGACTCTTTTCTTTCGGTTTGATACTTTTGAATATTTTCCACTGCTTCCATTATTTCATGTATCTCAAAATCGGCCAAGGCCCAGTTTTTATTTTGCCCGGCAAACCAAAGCTTGGCATGATGCACTTGTATACTGCTCATAAATTCTCCAAAGCCGGGTTTGTATGTATTGGCCAGTTTTTTCTCCAAACTATCAATGCGGTTTTCCAGAATTTTACTCTCATCAGTTGATTGATTGCAGGAGATGAGGGCAGCGATGAATAATGTGATAATGATTGAATGTTTCATGGCAATAAATTTAAAAAAGTATGTAAAATATGCATATGCCGTTCAGGCTGCAATTGAATTTTAATACATTTAAATTACTCCTGCTGTTGAGACTTGTATTTATTAAAAGGTTGCACCGCAATAAAGTTACGCCTGCTCCTGTGCACAATGCCTGCACCTGGGTTCGTAAATATCTTTTTCGCCCAGCAAAACCTGCGGCCCCTTGGCTTCTTTACGGAAACTGATGTTGGCAATATTGCCACATTTTACACAAATGGCATGCAGCTTGGTTATGTAATCGGCCTTGGCCAAAAGGCTGGGCATTTGCCCAAAGGGCTTGCCTAAATAATCCATATCCAGCCCGGCCACAATAACACGAACCCCTTTCATGGCCAGCAATTCGCACACATTACCGATCTCTGCATCAAAAAATTGGGCTTCATCAATACCCACTACATCTACATCCTGCGCCAGCAGTAAAATGGTTTGTGAGCTTTCCACCGGGGTGGATTGTATAGCGTTGGTATCGTGGCTTACAATTTTTTCTGCATCATAACGCACATCTATGGCAGGTTTAAATATTTCCACCTTAAGGTTGGCGATCTTCACCCGCTTTAATCTTCTTATCAGTTCTTCGGTTTTGCCACTGAACATACTGCCGCAGATCACTTCAATCCAACCCCTTCGCCCGCCACCAAAACTGGGTTCTATAAACATTAGTATAATTTTTTAAAATTGTAGTTGTAACTTAGGCCACCAAAAATTGGTACCGTTTTACTTACAGGGCATCAAAAGTATAATTATTCATGCAAAGAGTGGACACACTCATAAAAAAATTACAGGAACAGTTTGCCGCTAAAGTGCCGGCAGGCCAGTTACTCTTAACAGTGCAAATGCTGGAGCTGGAGCTTTCTCAACTACAGCAGGCCGCTGCACCGGATGCCACTCTTGCGGTTAATATAGATATACCACAAACTATTTTACCCGCAGTAAAAAGGGAGGAAGAAAAAACAGTGGAAGTTTTGCAGGTGGATGAAGCCGAAATAGAAGCAGAACTGGAAGAGATCAGGCGCAATGCCGAAGCCATGCAAAAGATAAGTGTACAGAATAAACCACAGATAATTTTTGAACAGGAGCAGGAACAGGATATTCCCACGTTGGCGCATCATTTACAGGAAACACCTGCACAAAAAAAAGAGGTGCACGAGACTATTGGTGCCAATACAGCTTCCTTAAACGATAAATTAAAGCAATCCAAAAGTGACCTCGGCGATACTTTAACCGAAACTCCGATACGTGACCTGAAAAAAGCCATTGGTGTCAACGACCGTTTTTTATATATCAACGAATTATTCCGTGGCGATGAAAATATGTATGAAAGGAGTATAAAAACCATTAACAGTTTTTCTATTTTACCCGAGGCCGAATACTGGATCCAGAGAGAATTAAAAACCAAGATCGGCTGGAGTGAAGACAATGAAATTGTAAAGCAATTTATTCAATTGGTTAAGAGGCGTTTTATATAAATATACTCCATTATTTTTTTTGAAGCCCCTGCCTTTGCATACACGTATTCTTTTGCCGCAGTTGCGCTTTCGTTATATGCAGTGGTATCTGTAAGCCAGTTATCAATCACTTCTTTTAATTCAACCACATCGCTTATACTTTCTGCAGCGCCACATTCCACCAGGTCTGTTGCTTCAAAATACTTTTCATAATTCTCGCCAATAATTACAGGCCTGCCCCATACTGCAGCTTCCAGTATATTGTGAATGCCATCATTGGTAAAACCGCCGCCGATATAATTAATATGACCATAGCTATATAACCGGCTTAACATACCAATGGTATCAATGATCAAAGTATTGTAACCGGAAATTGAATTTAATAATGCAGCATCAGCCTCTACCTCAGTATAACAAACCGATTTTTTAAACATCCTTTTTACATTATCAAGATGCGCTTTATCTAATTCATGCGGTACTACAATTATTTTTTGCCGGTGACCGGTTTCATCGCCATAAGCCGCTAAAATAATTTCGTCATCTTCCCAGGTGCTGCCGGCAACAATAATGGTATTACCTGCACAAAAAGATTGTATAATTGCCGAGTCCAATGATTGTTGGGCAATTTCCAGTACACGGTCAAACCTGGTATCACCGCTTACCGAAACCTTTTCATGCACGCCTATAGTTTGCAATAATCTTGCTGAACTTTCATTTTGTACAAAAAGATGATCAAAATTATCCAGCATTTGTTTCCAGATACCGCCATACCATTTAAAAAATGGCTGGCTTTTTCTAAATACACCCGAAACCAGCAGCACCGGAATATTGCGCCGTTTTAATTCCTGCAGGTAATAAAACCAGTATTCGTATTTTACCCACAGCACTAATGATGGGTTAATAGCATCAATAAATTTCTTTGCCGAAAAAATATTATCCATCGGTAAATAAAAAACAACATCTGCTCCTTTATAATCTTTCATTACTTCATATCCACTGGGCGAAAAAAAAGTAAGTACGATTTTCAGATTGGCATCTTGTTTACGCAGGCTTTCTAAAAGTGGCCGCCCCTGCTCAAATTCGCCCAGGCTGGCGCAATGCATCCAGATGATTTTTGATTTGGGATTTTTAATTCCCGGTTGAAATACATTGTAATCCTGTTTCCTCCGGCCTTCAAGCCATTTCCGGGCTTTAGGATTCCATACAGAAGCCATACGTATGCCTGCAGAGTACAGAAAAAGAAACAGGTTATAAAATAGTTTGGCCAAGTGTTATTTTAAAGCAAATCTATACAAAAAAGATTATTGCTTCTGCAATCCGGCTTTTCAACTACCGGGATGTTTTGTACAACAGAAATATTCTCATTCCAAAATCCTGGTTACCAGTCCGGCAGCAGGCAGGCAGGTTCCCAATTCTCCCTTTGCCAACTGCCTGCTGAATGTTATCTTTGCCCACATTTAAAATAAGCTTTATGAGGCCCTTACAAATGGTAGATACTAAGACGCAGTATCATAAGATAAAAACTGAAGTAGATGCAGCAGTATTAGGTGTTTTGGAAAGCTCCGTTTTTATAGGCGGAAAAGTAGTGGCTGATTTTGCTGATAACCTTGCAAAATACCATGGCAGCAAACATTGTATCCCTTGTGCCAATGGCACCGACGCATTGCAGATTGCCATGATGGCCTTAGGTTTGGAGCCCGGCGACGAAGTGATCACCCCCTCATTTACCTATATTGCTACTGTGGAAGTAGCGGCATTACTCCGTTTGAAACCCGTTTTTGTAGAAGTAGATCCTAAAACATTTTGCATTGATCCGGTGGCAATTGAAAAAGCTATCACACCTAAAACAAAAGCTATTGTACCAGTGCATTTATATGGCCATGCTGCCAACATGGAAGCCATTATGAAAATTGCTGCGGCTCACAATTTATTTGTGATTGAGGATAATGCCCAGGGAATTGGTAATGATTACACCTTTAGTGATGGTACCACCCAAAAAACCGGCAGCATCGGTAACATCGGCTGCACTTCATTTTACCCCAGCAAAAACCTGGGTGCCTATGGCGATGGCGGTGCCATATTTACCAATGATGATAAATTGGCGTCTGTATTAAAAATGATCGCATCCCACGGACAAAGTAAAAGATATTATCATGATGTAGTGGGTTGTAACTCCAGGCTGGACGCCATACAGGCAGCCATCCTGGATATAAAACTGCAACACCTGGACGAATATATTGCAGCCAGGGTAAAGGCTGCTGATTTTTATGATAACGCTTTTGCGGATAATAAAAAGATCACAACTCCGTTTAGAGCTGCTGATAACAAACATGTATTTCATCAATATACTTTACTGGTAGAGGGTGTTGACAGAGATGCGTTACACCAGTTTTTGGCAGACAACGGGGTACCTTCCATGATTTATTACCCCGTGCCCGCTCACCGGCAAAAAATGTTTGACGCTTTTGGCGGAAGCAACTTTAACCTGCCTATTACCGACTGGTTAACGGAAAGAGTGATCAGCCTCCCCATTCACACCGAACTGGATGAAGAGCAACAAACATTTATCGTAAATAAAGTTTTAGAATTTGTAAATAAATAGCACATGAAAATTGCAGTTGTTGGAACAGGGTATGTAGGATTAGTAACAGGAACCTGCTTTGCCGAAACAGGCAACAATGTTATCTGTGTGGATATTGATAAAAATAAAGTCGATAAATTATCATCAGGACAAATTACCATTTACGAACCAGGTTTAGAAAAATTATTTTTACGTAACCAGAAAGAAGGCCGTTTACATTTTACCACTTCTCTTAATGAAGCTGTTAAAGACGCTAAAGTGATTTTTTTGGCTTTGCCAACTCCTCCCGGAGAAGATGGCAGTGCAGATTTAAAATACATTTTAGGCGTTGCTGATGACCTTGGAAAAATTATTACAGAATATAAAGTAATTATTGATAAAAGCACCGTGCCTGTTGGCACTGCAGATAAAGTACATGCAGCCATTGCAAAAAATGCTACCGTTGCATTTGATGTGGTAAGCAATCCTGAATTTTTACGTGAAGGTGTGGCAGTAGACGATTTTATGAAACCAGACAGGGTGGTTATTGGCACCACATCTGAAAGAGCGAAAAAATTAATGAATGATTTGTATGCACCTTTTGTACGCCAGGGTAACCCCATAATTTTTATGGATGAAAAAAGTGCAGAGTTAACCAAGTATGCCGCCAATTCTTTTTTAGCTACAAAGATCACTTTCATGAATGAAATTGCCCAGTTATGCGAACGCCTCGGTGCAGATGTGGATATGGTGCGCAAAGGCATTGGCAGCGATGAAAGAATCGGCAAACGTTTTTTATTTCCAGGTATTGGTTATGGTGGCAGCTGCTTCCCCAAAGATGTGCAGGCATTGGTAAAGTCATCTAATGACATCAATTACGATTTCAAAATTTTAAATGCTGTGATGGAAGTAAATGACAAGCAAAAACTGCATTTATTACCTGCCATAAAAGCGTTTTTTAATAATGACCTTAAAGGCAAAAAAATTGCGTTGTGGGGCTTGGCTTTTAAACCTAATACCGATGATATTAGAGAAGCGCCCGCTTTATATATTATAGAAGAATTACTGAAAGCAGGTGCTATTGTACAGGCTTTTGACCCTGAGGCGATGGGTAATGTAAAAGCATTATTGGGAGATACAATAGTTTTTTCAGAAAGGCAATATGATGCTTTAGAGGATGCGGATGTTTTAGTAATCGCTACAGAATGGAGTGAATTCAGGACTCCCGATTTTGACCGGATCACTTCTTTACTGAAAAATAAAACCATTTTTGACGGCAGAAATTTATTCGATTTAAAACAGATGGAAGAAATGGGCTTCTATTACGTTAGTGTGGGAAGAAGGGTGGTCAATCAACAATAATAATATGGAACTACTGCAACCAGAGTTTAATTTAGTTACCTGGAGTATTTTTATTCTCCTTATTTTGCTGTTCTGGCTTAGTGCATTGGTTAATGTTTTAAAAAGTGATTTTAAAGATTCAGTAACAAAGTTAATATGGGTCGTGGTAATTATTTTTTTGCCTATGCTCGGTTCGCTTTTATTTTTATTTATAGGTCGTGTTCAGAGAATTACTAACAAACAATTGTAACATTAAATGAAACGTGTATTAATAACAGGCGCAGCAGGTTTTTTAGGCAGCCATCTTTGCGACAGGTTTATCAAAGAAGGTTTTCATGTAATAGGCATGGATAATTTAATTACAGGTGACCTTAAAAATATCGAACATCTTTTTAAATTAAAGGAGTTTGAATTTTACCACCATGATGTATCTAAATTTATTCATGTAACCGGCAAGCTGGACTATATTTTACATTTTGCTTCTCCCGCCAGCCCCATCGATTATTTAAAAATCCCTATCCAGACTTTAAAAGTAGGCTCCCTGGGAACACACAATTGCTTAGGATTGGCATTGGCAAAAAAGGCAAGAATTTTAGTAGCCAGTACCAGTGAAGTGTACGGCGATCCGTTAGTACATCCTCAAAACGAAGAATACTGGGGTAATGTAAATCCTGTCGGGCCCAGGGGTGTATATGATGAAGCCAAACGTTTTCAGGAAGCGATCACCATGGCCTATCACACATTCCACCAGGTAGAAACAAGGATCATCAGGATATTTAATACTTACGGTCCACGTATGAGATTAAACGATGGCAGGGCATTACCGGCATTCATAGGGCAGGCTTTGCGTGGAGAAGACCTCACCGTTTTTGGTGATGGCAGCCAGACAAGGAGTTTCTGTTATGTAGATGACCTTGTAGAAGGTATTTACCGCCTGTTAATGAGTGATTATGCACAGCCTGTAAATATTGGCAATCCTGATGAGATCTCACTAAAAGATTTTGCAGAAGAGATCATTAAACTCACAGGCACCAAACAAAAAATTATTTATAAAGAATTGCCTACTGACGATCCTAAACAAAGACAGCCGGATATTACCAGGGCAAAAGAATTATTAGGCTGGCTACCAAAAGTTGCAAGGGCCGAAGGATTAAAAATCACCTACGAATATTTTAAAAATTTACCTAAAGAAGAATTATATAAACTGCCCAAAGAATTTGAACGAAAGGGCTAATTATTCATCATTAATTATTTATTACTGATTATGTACCAGGAACTGATTGAGAAAAAAAAGAAGTTAGCCGTGATAGGCTTAGGTTATGTTGGATTACCCATCGCATTGGAATTTGCTAAAAAAATTAAAGTGATAGGCTTTGATATTAATCCAAAGCGGGTGGAAATGATGCGTAACAAAATTGACCCCAGCCAGGAACTGGAAAGCAGTGCATTTGATAATTGTGATATTGAGTTTACCAACGATCTTGATGTTTTAAGGCAGGCCAATTTTTTCATTGTTGCTGTGCCCACTCCTGTAGATGAGCACAATGTGCCCGACCTTGTGCCTGTACAAAGAGCCAGCGAAACTATTGGTAAAGTGATAAAGAAAGATGATTATGTAGTATTTGAAAGTACGGTTTACCCTGGTTGTACCGAAGAAGATTGTTTACCCATCATTGAAAAATTAAGTGGTATAAAAAATATCATTGATTTTAAATTAGGTTATTCACCCGAAAGAATTAATCCGGGAGATAAAGAACATACCTTGTCAAGTATTATAAAAGTAGTAAGTGGTTGCGATGCAGAAAGTTTAGATGTGATTGCCAGAGTTTATGAACTGGTAGTGAAAGCAGGTGTACACAAAGCCTCTTCTATTAAAGTAGCCGAAGCCGCAAAAATTATAGAGAATACGCAACGTGATCTGAATATTGCATTGATGAATGAACTCAGTATCATATTCGACAGAATGAATATCAATACTTACGAAGTGCTGGAAGCGGCAGGTACTAAATGGAATTTCTTAAAATTTCAACCCGGTCTTGTAGGCGGGCACTGCATTGGCGTTGACCCGTACTATCTAACCTACAAATCAAAAGAATTAGGCTATGATAGCCAGGTAATTTTAGCCGGACGTGTTATTAATGATGGTATGGCAGGATATGTGGCAAAGAAAATACTGCAGCATGTTATTCAGCATAATGGCAATGTAAAAGATGCTAAAGTATTAGTAATGGGCGCCACTTTTAAAGAAAACGTAAGCGACATCAGGAACAGCAAAGTAGCAGATGTGGTAAAAGAATTACAATCTTATTCGTTAAATGTAGATGTTGCTGATCCGCATGCTGAAAGTGATGAGCTGAAACATGAATATGGTTTTTCTTTAGCAGCAGAACTTAGTAATGATTATGATGCGATAATTGTAACTGTACCGCATAATGCATATAAACAATTAGATGACGCTTATTTTAATACTATCACAAAGCCCCATGCTTTGATAGCAGATTTAAAAGGCATTTACAGGGGTAAGATAAGCAGCAGGAATTACTGGAGCCTGTAGTTAAATGAATAATTAATAATGATTAAATGAATAGTTTTCATAACAAAGATATCAGCACCAGCAATTTTTTAGTTTCCGGGGGGGCCGGTTTTATTGGTGGCCATATTGCAGAATACCTGCTAAAAAATGGTGCTAAAAAAGTAAGGGTCCTGGATAATATGGTGAATGGTTTTAAAAATAACCTCAACATTTTAAACCAATATCCCGGCTTCGAATTTATTGAAGGAGATATCAGGAATGCGGCAACCTGTATGCAGGCATGCGAAGGTATTGATTATGTAAGCCACCAGGCTGCTTTAGGTTCGGTACCCAGGAGCATTAAAGAACCCTTGTATTTTACCGAAGTAAATGTTGGTGGCTTTGCCAACATGCTTAAAGCTGCTGTTGATAATAAAGTAAAAACATTTGTATATGCTTCTTCTTCTTCTGTATATGGCGACGAGCCTACATTACCCAAAAAAGAAGAACGTATTGGTAATTGTTTATCACCTTATGCAGCAACAAAAAAAACAAATGAATTATACGCCCAGGTTTTTGCCGATGTATATGGCATCAAACTTATGGGCTTCAGGTACTTTAATATTTTTGGGCCAAGGCAGGATCCTGACGGTCCTTATGCCGCAGTGATACCTTTATTTGTAAAAGGCATCATGAACGAAACCCCGGTTTACATTAATGGCGACGGAGAACAAACCCGGGATTTTACTTTTGTAGACAATGCAGTGCAGGTAAACGTAAAAGGAATGCTTACTGATAATGAAGCTGCTTTTAAACAGGTATACAATGTTGCCGTTGGGGAAAGATTTACGGTAAATGATCTATACAAGACATGCCAGGCACAATTAGGCAGTAATTTTAAAGCCACCTATCGTGAACCAAGAGCCGGAGACATTAGAGATTCACTGGCAGACATTTCATTGGCAAAAAAATTATTAGGCTACCAGCCAACAAAAAAATTTGAAGACGGGCTCATTGAGACTATTAATTATTTTAAACAACTTTATAGTTAATGAATAATGAGATAACGGATAATGAATAATTTTTTAATTTTCAGGTCCGTTACAATATTGCAAAGCTTTGCTCCCAGAAAGTATTATTCGTTAAGTGATTATCAATTATCAATTTAAAATGCCTTTTGTAAAAACAGATTTTCCCGGCTTACTGGTTTTTGAACCTAAAGTTTTTGAAGACAGCCGTGGTTATTTTTTTGAAAGCTATAATGAAAACACTTTTGCAGCAGAAGGGGTTACTATAAAATTTGTACAGGATAACCAGGCACAATCGTCGTATGGTGTGATACGAGGTTTACATTACCAGCTAAATCCGCATGCACAAACAAAATTAATAAGAGCATTAAGCGGAAGTATTTTAGATGTAGCGGTTGATATCCGCAAAGGATCTCCTACATACGGCAAATCATTTATTATTGAGTTATCTGCAACCAATAAAAAACAATTATTGATACCGCAGGGATTTGCTCATGGCTATTCGGTAATAAGCGAAACTGCAGAAGTATTTTATAAGTGCGATGATTTTTACCATAAAGAATGCGAGGGTGGCATAATGTACAATGACCCTGCTTTACAAATCGATTGGCAGATTCCTGCTGATAAAGCTATCATTTCCGAAAAAGATACAAAGCACCCGTTCCTGAATGATTGTATCACTAATTTTATTTTTTAAAAAGAAGTGGCAACAAATAAAACCATTTTAATTACCGGTGCCAATGGCCAGCTTGGAAAAGAATTCCAGGTACTGGCAACATTGTATCCGCAATACCATTTTTTGTTTGTAGGGCGAGATGTATTGGCTATTGAAGATTTTGAAGCAGTAAAAAAATACTTCGCCAAAAACAACATCGGTTACTGTATTAACTGCGCTGCTTATACCGCAGTTGATAAAGCAGAAACGGAAAGCGATGCGGCCTTTTTAGTTAATGCAACTGCGGTAGGAAATCTTGCGGCTGTTTGCGCAACGCATAACACTCAGCTCATTCATATTTCTACCGACTATGTTTTTGATGGTACCGGTAAACACCCTTATAAAGAAACCGACGTTACCAATCCGGTTAGTGTTTATGGCGCATCTAAATTGCAAGGCGAACAACTGGCCTTACAAAATAATCCTTCTGCCATCATCATCAGAACATCATGGGTATTCTCTTCCTTCGGCAATAATTTTGTAAAAACGATGCTGCGCCTGATGAAAGAAAAAGAAAGCATAAATGTGGTAGCCGATCAATGGGGCTGCCCTACTTATGCAGCAGATTTAGCCACTGTAATAATGTCAATCATTGACAAACATTCTTTATCCGGTATCCCTAGCCAGGTATTTAACTATTGCAACAACGGCGTAATTAATTGGCATCAGTTTGCTGTAGCCATAAAAGAATTCACTGGCAGTACATGCATTGTTACCCCTATCCCTTCATCGCAATATCCAACGCCGGTAAAACGGCCGCTGTATTCTGCTTTGGATACCGATTTAATTAAAAAAACTTTTGGTATTGCTATTCCTGGTTGGAAAGAGAGTTTGAAAAAGTGTTTAAAGTTGACACAATAAACAACAATACCCTCCTTAGTTTCCCTGCCGGTATTTTCACCGAACGGAGTATTGTAGTTGGTGGTGTGAAGCCGCCGGTCATTGGAAAATAATAAAGGCTACACTTGGTGTAGCCTTTATCCTGATATATTATCAATTACTTATTGCATGGTAAACCCTTCCAAAAACTTAGTGGTAAAGTTACCACTTCTGAAATCGGGGTGCTTCATCAATTGCAAATGAAAAGGAATAGTTGTTTTTACACCTTCAATCACATACTCACTCAATGCACGGCTCATGGTATCAATAGCCTCCTCACGGGTTTGCGCAACCGCAATTAATTTACCTATCATACTATCGTAATAGGGAGGAATTACATAACCTGCATACGCATGGCTATCTACCCGTACACCGTGCCCGCCGGGTTGATGCAACACCGTAATCTTTCCGGGGCTTGGTCGAAAATCATTGTAAGGATCCTCTGCGTTAATGCGGCATTCAATAGCATGCATTACAGGAATATAATTTTTACCGGTAAGCTTATCGCCGGCGGCAATCATTATTTGTTCTTTAATTAAATCGTAGTTGATCACTTCTTCCGTTACACAATGTTCTACCTGGATACGGGTATTCATTTCCATGAAATAGAAATTGCGGTGTTTATCTACTAAAAATTCAATCGTGCCTACACCTTCGTAATTAATAGATGCCGCTGCTTTAATAGCTGCATTACCCATGGCTTCCCTCAGCTCCGGCGTCATAAAAGGCGATGGTGATTCTTCCACCAATTTCTGGTGACGCCGTTGAATAGAGCAATCCCTTTCACTTAAATGACAAACCTGTCCATGCTGGTCGCCCACAATTTGTATTTCAATATGGCGTGGTTCTTCTACAAATTTTTCCATGTAGATACCATCGTTTTTAAAGGAAGCGGCGGCTTCTGTCTTTGCATTTTCGTAAGCCTTTTCTATTTCTTCTTCGTTCCAAACCACCCTCATACCTTTACCTCCACCTCCGGCAGTTGCTTTTAATATTACAGGGTAACCCACTTCTTTAGCAGCAGATTTTGCATGCTCCACACTTTCCAGTAAACCTTCCACACCTGGTACTACCGGAACCCCTGCGTTGATCATTGTTTGCTTGGCAGTGATCTTATCTCCCATTGCATTGATCATCTCCGGCGTGGGGCCAATAAATTTAATACCATGGTCGCCACAAATTTTTGCAAACTTGGCATTCTCTGCTAAAAAACCATAACCTGGATGTATAGCATCCGCATTGGTAATTTCGGCAGCCGCCATAATATGCGCCATGTTCAAATAACTTTCGCTGCTGGCAGGTTTACCAATACAAACGGCTTCATCAGCAAATTTTACATGTAAACTATCTTTATCAGCAGTGGAATAAACCGCAACGGTTTTGATGCCCATTTCTTTACAGGTACGTATTACACGAAGTGCAATTTCCCCACGATTGGCAATCAATATCTTTTTAAACATCTTGTTCATTTGAAATTAATAATGGTGAGATGTGAATCGTGAATTGTGAGACGTGAGTTAGAACAGTATGATAAACCAAAAGCTTTTCAATTTGAAAGCTCTAATCACGACTGACGATTCACCACCCACGACTAAGATGGGTCAACCAAAAATAAAGGCTGATCATATTCTACAGGGCTGGCATCTTCTACCAGTACCTTTACGATCTTTCCTTTTACTTCACTTTCAATTTCGTTAAAAAGTTTCATGGCTTCAATGATGCAAACCACTTTACCTACTGTAACCTCATCACCTACAGAAGCAAAAATCGGTTTACCCGGACCGCTCTGGCGATAAAAAGTTCCTATCATCGGACTTTTAATGGTTACCAGGTTATCGGCTTTGGGTTCTGCAGCTGGTTTTGCTGCTGCCGGTGGCGGCGCAGCTGCGGCCGGAGCCTGTGCTGGTGGCGGAGCAGAATAAACAGGTGCTCCTGCATTAGCTACAATATGTTGTACGGGATCTTTTTTTTGTTTAACGGTTATTTTTACCCCTTCTTCTTCAATGGTAATTTCGCCGATATTGGTTTTGTTGATGAGCTTAACAAGCTCCTGAATCTGTTTAATGTCCATGTGTAATTTTTGATTAGTAAATGGATAATTATAGGGGACTGCTAAGGTAGTAAATGATTATCCAAAAATGCAAGTTTTCTTAAAATAAAAAATTTGGGAATTGGGCTTTTTTTGCCAAAAATGGGCTAAAAATGTGCAAAAAACCCTAAAAAACACATAAAAATCGTATAAAATTAAAAATGGATAACAGTAAAAACCGCTATCCATTTTCAGTATAAAATTATTAGTTAAGCTTTTACTCTTTCTACGTATTCGCCTGTCTTTGTATTCACCCTTATCAACTCCCCTTCATTAACAAATAAAGGAACGTTAACTGTAGCGCCGGTTTCAACGGTAGCTGGTTTTAATGTCTTGGTTGCCGTATCTCCCCTCATGCCCGGTTCGCTGTAAGTAACCAGTAATACAATTTTATCTGGTAATTCCACCCCCATTGGCTGGTCGGTTTCGCCATTAATTAATACGGAAACTTCCTGGCCATCCTTTAAAAATTTAGGTGCATCTATCATTGCTTCAGCAACAGTGATCTGCTCAAAGGTTTCGGTATCCATAAAGCTATAACCGGTATCATCTTTATACAAATACTGGTAGGCTTTTTTCTCTACCCTTACCGGGTGTATGGTTTCACCACTATTCCAGGTTACTTCAATGGTACGGGCATTATCCACACCTTTTAATTTTGCCCAGACTTTTGCTGCTGCACGGGCGGTTTTATTCTGCCCGAATTCAATTACGGTATATAAACTGCCATCTACCTTGATGATCAGTCCTGAACGCATATCTGCTGTAGTTGCCATGATGCTTTGTTTTTAAGTGGCTGCAAAAGTAGAGAAAAAAAGCTGTTTTCAGCCTACTGTTTTGGGTTTTCTGTTTTAGGGGCAGGTTTGGGAAATTCAGGGGGTAGTGTTCGGAAGTTTATACACTGCTATTCTAAACTCCTGAACTTTCTAAACACTAAACCTCTAAACCCTAAACTTCTAAACTTTTCTGCCTCTTAACATTTCATTCTCAATCAAAAAATTTAGTTTTATAAAAAAATTAAGCTTTGAAAAAATATATTCTTTTGTTTTTTGCCGTAGCCGTAAGTGCAATGAGCTTTGCACAGGTAGATACGTCAATATTGTACCTGCGCTTTCCTAACGTACCCTCTTTTAAATTAACCAATGTAAAAGACAGCACTTATTTTACCAAAGCCGACCTGAAAAAGAAAAAAGCAACCATCATCATGATGTTCAGCCCGGACTGTGAGCATTGCCAGATGGAAACCAAAGAACTTACAGCAAGCATAAAACTTTTTAAAAAAGCGCAGATCGTTATGGCTTCGCCATTAGATTATGCCTACCTCAGAAAATTTTATGACGAATATAAGATCGCTGACTTTCCTAATATAACTATGGGCAGAGATCCGAGTTATTTTTTAGGTACTTTTTATAAAGTACGTTCCTTCCCCTCCATTTTTGTATACGACAAAAAAGGAAATTTTGTAACCTCATTTACAGGTAGTACACCAATAGCAGAAATTGCTGCCGCCATAAAATAATGAAGCAACTGATTATTTTTTTTACCGTTTTACTTTTCAGCTCTGCTGCTTTTTCGCAGTACGATACCACGCCGCCTTACCTGAAAAATAAGGCCCTGCCCAATTTTACTTTGCTGAATGCCGATTCTGTTGCATTTACACAAACTGTTCTTAAGGCAAACAAAAACACCATCATCATGTTGTTTAATCCCGAATGTGGCCATTGCCAGGATCAACTGCAACTGATGCTTACCTTACCTGAGATTACAGATTCAACCAACCTGGTTCTGGCAACTACAGAACTACTGCAGAAAATAAAAATATTTTACGATAAATTTAATTTAGCGCAATATCCTTCGGTTTACATTGGCAGAGACATCAAATATTTTTTTGGCGGCTTCTATCAACCCAAAACCATCCCTGTTTTAGCATTTTACAATAAACAAAATCAATTGGTGTATTTTAACCAGGGCAGTGTAAAAAAGAAGGAAATTCTGGAAGCACTGAAAAAGTAAATTCTATTTTACAAACCGCTGGTTCCATACCACTTCATCTTCAATAATAATTCTTACATCATAAATGCCACTGCCCAGGTTATCTACCGGTATCCTGATAATGGTATTCAATGAAGCACTTCTTACCCGGGTAATTATTCTGCCATTTACATTACTGATAAAGACATTTACCACACCGTTAATTTTTTGTGCGCCTTTGTATTGTAACGTCAGCAGGTCTCTTACAGGTACCGGGTACATTACCCAACTGTTTTCTGAAGTGCCGGTAATAACCATTACACTGGCAGAATATTCCGTCTGCCCTTTTTCAGTGATACATTTAAGACGGTAATAATTTTCACCCGCAGCTATTTTGGTATCTGCAAAAAAGTAGGTTTTAGCAGGATTAAAATTAACGGTTTCCTGCCGGGCAATATCTGCCCAGTCGCTATTGTTGGCACTCCGCTGTATAATAAAGGATTTTATACCGGGATTTTTTTGCTGCCACCTGATATTAACGGCTTTCTTTTTGGAATCATATACTACCGAAATTCCGGGTGCTATTGCTATAGCGGGCAAATTAAAGCAGGCCACCGCAAAGCAGGTGAGGATAAGAGGTTTGATCATGGCTTGAATAAGTTATACCTGCTAACGCAAAAATGTTCCAAACAATCTTAGCAAATCGTTAAAAGATTTTACTGTTGGTTTAAAAAACATGACAACAGTCAATAACAGCAATGCTCTAATCAATTACCTTTGCGGCGAAAATAATTTCCTTAAACATAAAAATGATCGTATGAAAGTAACTGTAGTAGGTGCCGGAGCCGTGGGAGCCACCTGTGCCGATAATATTGCCCGTAAAGAATTGTGTAACGAATTGGTATTGCTGGATATTAAAGAAGGCGTTGCCGAAGGTAAAGCACAGGATATGATGCAAACCGCTACCCTTTTGGGTTTTGATACCAAAATTGTTGGCAGCACTAACGATTATACCAAAACTGCCGGCAGCGATGTGGTAGTGATCACCAGTGGCTTGCCCCGCAAACCCGGTATGACCAGGGAAGAATTGATTGGTGTAAATGCAAGCATTGTAAAGGGTGTTTGCGAAAACATTTTAAAACATTCACCTGATGCTATAATTATTGTTATCAGCAACCCGATGGATACCATGACCTACCTGGCATTAAAATCTACCGGTTTACCAAAGAACAGGATCATTGGAATGGGCGGCACTTTAGACAGCAGCCGTTTTAAATACCAGCTGAGCCAGCACTTAGGTTGCAGCCCTGCTGATTTAAATGCTGTAGTTGTGGGCGGACATGGCGATACTACCATGATTCCATTGATCAGCAAAGCCACCTGGAACAGTGCCCCCGTTACCGACTTTTTAACTGCCGAACAACAAGAGAAAATTGTAAAAGATACAATGGTAGGCGGAGCTACTTTAACTGCCCTTATCGGCACTTCTGCATGGTATGCACCAGGTGCTGCCGGAGCTGCTTTAGTGGAAAGCATTATTCGTGATGAGAAAAAATTATTTACCTGCTGTGTTGCTTTAGATGGAGAATATGGCCAAAATGATATTTGCCTGGGCGTACCGGTAACTATTGGTAAAAACGGATGGGAAAAGATCATTGATTTTAAACTGAATGATGCTGAAAAAGCAGCTTTTGAAAAAAGCGCCGCTGCAGTAAGAAGCATGAACGACGTATTGGCAACTTTATAAGCCTGTTTACCTGGCTAAAATAGAAAAACTGCTAAAATATTTTAGCAGTTTTTTTTATTATATATCCTTACCTTTATAAGCCCCGTAATGCCTTAACAACCCTTATGCAAAAAAATGTACCATTTACTTTGAAGTATTGCTGCTGTATTTGCCTCTTATTTTTTACCTGGATATACAGTACCGCACAAACCACAGTTACCGAAAAAAAGGTTATTGCCCCGGGCGCTGCTATAGCAGGCAAACCATTATTATATTCCCCGGCAGGTTCAAATGATTTGTTTGATACCAGGATACGCTACATCGAAAACATCGGGCAATACGGCACTGTTTTATCGTCCTGTGAATATATGGGCAATATATTATACGGCTACGAAGGCCTGAATATGCCGGTTTTGTTTACCCAAAAAGGAGTGCTGTACTTACAACGGAAATTAAAAAAACTTTCCAACAGGGACATAGAAAAACTGGAGCGTAAAGGCATGAGTGAAGCAGAGATAAAAGAAAAAGTAATTCCCATTGACAGAACCATCACCATGGAATGGGTTAACGCAAACCCTGCCCCCCTTGTAATTGCTGAAGATTTATCAGGAGGCTACCATACTTACGGTATGTTGCCGGGCAAGGCTCGGGCTTTTAAAAAAATAATTTATAAAGACATTTACCCGGGTATTGATGCAGAATATTCTTTTTCGTCTGCCAGTAAACAAGGTTATGAATATAGTTTATTGGTAAAACCTGGTGCCGATATCAGTGTAATAAAAATGAAATACAGGGGAGATGTAAGTAAATTGAAAACAGATGCAGGTGGTAATCTTATCATCAGTTCTGATATTGATGGTATTATTCAGTCTGTACCGGTTTGTTTTTATGCAGATGATAAAAATGAAAGAATCAATATTGCTTTTGAAGTAACCAATAAAGAAGTTGGTTTTAAAACAGATGGTACGTACAATAACAATAAAGCAATTATTATTGATCCGTTTGTTACAAGCACCAGCAGTTTAACCGGCCAATATGCCTCAGCTGCAAAAGATATCGATTTCGATTACCAGGGTAATGTATATGTATCAGGGGGTGGCGATGCTTCTGTACAAAAGATGGCAAAGTTTAATGCTGCCGGTGTATTACAATGGACATTTACGGGTGCATTAACCCTACCGGTCTGGAATTTTGGTGGTTCAGAAGGTGGCTGGGTAGTAGAAAAAACCAGTGGTAGCATTTACCTCGGGCAAGGTTTGGCAGGCTCTGGCTTTAAAGTGATCAGGTTAACCACAGCAGGCGTATATGATAATTATATTACCAATGCCAATTTAAATTTTGGCGAAAACTGGAAGATGTTGTGGAACTGCAATGGCGGCACCCCTAAAATGTTGATTGCTGGCGGCGGTGGTTCTGCCAATAACGAACTGGCAATTCTTTCCCCTCCGCTGGTTGATCCATCTACTTCAAATATTTCCGGCTTATCCGGGGGGCATAATGATATTTCTGATATTATTATTGACCCCGTAAGCAATGACATGTATACTATATTTTCAATTTCGGTACTTACACCCAATGGCGACAGTAAAATATATAAACATACACCGCCATATGCCCCTGCTAATATCGCCTGGACAAGCCTATCAGGATGTTTAACAATAAAAGAACCGTATAACAGGCCGTATTTTGGAGGTGGCCTGGATAATTCCACCAATTGCCTGGCACTTAATGCAGATTATTTATTTTACTGGGATGGCAAAACGCTTAAAGCCTTCAACAAAAAAACAGGTGTTGAAACAGGTACTGCTGTTGTACTACCCTCCACAGCGCTGATGCAGGGCGGTATCTTTGCAGATGAATGTAATAACGTATTCATTGGCTACACTAATGGTACAATCAAGGTATACAAATTCAATGGTGTTGGTTTTGATGATGCAGCTGCAGCAGATATAAATATTGCCGGTTTTAGCACCAATTCAGTGTATGATATTGCGTATGACCATGGAAAAAATCTTATTTATGCCTGTGGTGCAGGTTTTGTTACCGCCATCGATGTATCCCAGTATTGCGCATTGCCCGTGTACACGGTAACGGTAGCCACCAATCTCAGCACCATGTCTGCCACGGCATCTTTATCACCTGCTCCTTCTGCCGGTTCTACAGTCACTTATGCATTGTATGATGGCACTACGTTCATCAGCAGTAATAGTACCGGTGTATTTGCAGGCTTAACTTTAAATGTTACCTATACCATAAAAGTAGTTATTAACGAAGCCTGCGGTGGTACACAGGCTATTAAGGACTTTAAACTTGCAGGACTTCCACCCAATACCAAAACAAGTATTTATGTGCCTAATGCTTTTACCCCTAATGGAGATATCGATAATGATATCCTGAAAGCGATTGTTACCGGTGTGCAGGAATTTCATTACTTCAGTGTTTACAACCGTTACGGAGAATTGGTATTTTCAACTAAAGACCCCGCTACCGGATGGGATGGAACCTATAAAGGCAAGGAGCAAAATGCGGGTACTTTTGTATGGATGCTGGAAGTAATAGATGCTACAGGAAATATCATACGTCAAAAAGGAACCACTATTTTGATCAGGTAATAAAATGATCAGCCTTCTGCATATTTATTTTACCGGGTGCCAATGGCACCCGGTATTTTTTTAACTCACTCCATTCACCACCATCTCTTTATTTATTTTTTGTACCAACCCCTGTAATACTTTACCCGGACCAACTTCGGTAAAATGAGTAGCGCCATCTGCAACCATTGCCTGTACACTTTGAGTCCACCTAACGGCACCGGTTAACTGAGCAATTAAATTGTGTTTTATAGCTGCAGGTTCGGTAACTGCTTTTGCAATAACATTCTGGTAAACCGGGCAAGATGGAACATTAAATAGCGTGGCATTTATAGCATCTGCCAGCTCTTCCCTGGCAGGGATCATTAACGGGCTGTGAAATGCGCCCCCAACAGGTAATAGTAAGGCACGTTTTGCACCGGCAGCTTTCATTAATTCGCAAGCCATTTCCACGCCCTTGATACTGCCGCTTATTACCAATTGCCCGGGGCAATTATAGTTTGCCGGTACCACCACCTCTTCAGTTTCAACATGCACTTTGCCACAAATTTCTTCTACTTTATCATCAGCCAAAGCCAATACTGCAGCCATGGTAGAGGGGTTAAGTTCGCAGGCTTTTTGCATGGCCTTCGCCCTTATTGAAACTAATTTTAAGGCGTCTACAAAGCTCAATGTGTTGTTGGCTACCAATGCCGAAAATTCTCCCAATGAATGGCCCGCTACCATGTCGGGCCTTGCATCAGCTAATGTTTTATAAGCAATTACCGAATGTAAAAAAACTGCAGGTTGAGTTACATTGGTTTGTTTCAGGTCTTCATCGCTTCCGCTGAACATAATATCTGATATCCTGAAACCTAAAATTTCATTGGCCTGTTCAAATAATTCTTTGGCTAATGAATTACTCTCGTACAAGTTTTTTCCCATTCCTGAAAACTGTGATCCCTGGCCGGGAAATACATAAGCATGTGCCATCGTGGTGAATTTATTGGTTAATAAGTTTACTTGTTAATTAGTTGATTGGCTTAGACCTTTTTAAAATCCAATTCAGTTTTATAAATCAAAGATATAAATATCAGGCTTCAAAAATGTAGGCATAAAAAAAGTTTATTTGAAGTTAAGCACCTTAACCACAAATAAACCAATAAACCAATTAACCGGTTAACTCAATGCAGCCTCGAACTGATCAGTTTCACAAATTCACTTCTCGTTTCATTCTTTTCAAACTCACCCCAGAAAGCAGAAGTAGTAGTTACAGAATTTTGTTTCTGCACACCTCTCATCATCATACATAAATGCGATGCTTCAATTACTACTGCAACACCCAATGGGTTCAATGTTTCTTTGATAGCATTTAATATCTGGTGTGTTAATCTTTCCTGCACCTGCAACCTGCGGCTGTATACATCCACCACCCTTGCAATTTTGCTAAGGCCGGTAATATATCCGTTGGGTATATAGGCAACATGTGCTTTGCCGTAAAAAGGCAACATGTGATGTTCACACATACTATACAATTCAATGTCTTTTACAATGATCATTTCACTTACTTCTTCGTGAAATTTGGCAGAGTTTAAAATGGCATTGGCATCCATCTGGTAACCCTGTGTAAGAAACTGCATAGCTTTTGCCACACGTTCCGGTGTTTTAAGCAAACCTTCTCTTGCCGGGTCTTCTCCTAAAAGTTCAATACTTTCCCTGTAGGTTTTAATAAGGCCTTCGGTTGTTTTTTCGTCGTACTTCTCCCCTTTTGAATATGCCATTAGTAACTGTTTAAAATGATTTTATTGTTTAGTTTGCCGGGTATTCCACAAAATTTCTTTCGGTTTCATATAAGCGTACCTGGAGATCAAATGCGGCATCAATCTTTTCCCGTAAAATATTGTAGATGACCACTGCAATGTTTTCTGCTGTGGGATTCAGGTTTTTAAATGCCTCGGTGTCCTCATTTAAATTTTTATGATCAAACGTATCTATCACATTTTCCTTAATGATATCACTTAGCAATTTAAGGTCGTATACATAACCAGTGGCTACATCGGGCACACCGGTAAGTTTTACAATCAATTCATAATTATGCCCGTGGTAATGGGGATTATTACATTTACCAAATACCTTTTTATTGGTTGCGTCATCCCACAAAGGATTATTCAACCGGTGCGCTGCATTAAAATGTTCCTTACGGTAAACGGCTACTTTTTTATTCATACAATTGTATAACACACATCAACCAATTTTGTTGCAGGAAATCATCAACAAGCGTACTGAAAAATTGTGTGGAATAATTCAATACTTTTTTTGCTGAAGGTTATAACAGAAGTCTGCTGTTCAAACACATCAACTAATGAAAGTCAATTACAAATAAAGTTAGGAATTGTTTGAGTAACGTGAAACTTAATTTCCCGATTGCGTAAAATCTTTAAGGGTTGTTAACGCTTAAAAAACTTGCCTGGTAAAAAGAAAATACCTGGATTGCCAAACCTTTATCTACCCTTAATTGCCGTAATATTCCACAAAAATGCGTGGGGTTTCGTATAATTTAAGGCAATGCAACTGAACCGTTGGCGGCAGGTGTGGTGTAAGCTGGTTCCAGATACCAATAACCAGGTTTTCGATAGAGCAAAGTTTGCCGGCCATAAAATCAACATCCATATTCAGGTTTTTATGGTCGAGTTTTTCAATTACATGCTCATTTACAATTATACTCAACTTTTTTACATCATATACAAAGCCTGTATCGGGGTTGGGATCTCCCTTTATAGTAACATACAGCTCAAAATTGTGCCCGTGCCAGTTTTCGTTAGCGCATTTGCCAAATACCTCCTCATTCTTCTCTTTACTCCATTTGGGGTTAAAAAGCTTGTGCGCTGCGTTAAAATGCTCTATACGGGTGATGTAAACCATTGGCTATTTTCAAAAATTTCGGCAAAGGTAACCCCTAAATCCTGAAATATGAAGTGTAAATACGAATTTTGCGGTATGCAAATTTTACTGATAGCGGCAACGCCAAATGAAATTGAGCTTTTTATCAACCAGTATTCCAATGTTGATATCCTCATTACAGGCGTGGGAACGCCTGCCACCATGTATCATTTGCAAAAAAAATTGCAACAGCGGGGGTACGATTTTGTAATACAGGCAGGTATTGCAGGCGCCTTTTCAAACGAACTGGCCCTGGGTGAGACTGTATTAGTTAAACAGGATACTTTTGGTGATATTGGTGCCGAAGAAAAAAGAATATTTACACCTTTTACCAGCTCCGGATTAATTGACGGCCACCAGTTTCCATTTGCAAACGGCTGGCTGATCAATGCCACCATATTACCCAAAAATATAAAACTGAAATCGGTAAAGGCTGTAACCATAAATAAAGTGAGTGATAGTTTTTTACAAAAAATTCAACTGGCTGATGCATTTGACCCACAGGTGGAAACTATGGAAGGTGCCGCATTGCATTATGTTTGCCTGCAGGAAAAAATATCTTTTATACAAATCCGTGCCATCAGTAATTATGTTGGTGAAAGAGATAAATCAAAATGGAAAATAAAAGAAGCCTTTGAAAGTTTAAATACAGAATTAACTAAACTGGTAAGGCAATTAAAAGATTAGTACAGCTATCACCTGGTAGCTCAATAAAATAATTAACAGATGAAATTTACACTTGGTTTTTCACCATGCCCTAATGATACTTTTATTTTTGATGCATTGGTAAATAACAAAATTGATACCGAAGGCCTGGTATTTGAAACGGTATTGGAAGACGTACAAACCCTTAACCAATGGGCTATTGAAGGCAAACTGGATATTACCAAACTCAGTTATGGTGTGTTGCCGCTGGCATTAGGCAATTATGCTGTACTAAACAGTGGCAGTGCATTGGGTAACGGTGTGGGGCCATTGCTGATTTGCCGCCCCCCCAAAGGTGAGCCACAGGCAGCATACCTGAAAGATAAAAGCGAAGTAGACAATGCAGTGATTGCAATACCCGGGGAGAACACAACGGCGCATTTACTTTTCTCACTTGCTTATCCCAACGCTAAGCATAAAATATTTCTCCGGTATGATGAGATTGAAAATTTTGTTTTAGCCGATAAAGGACTGGGGGTTATTATTCACGAAAATCGTTTTACCTATGCTGATAAAGGCTTGCATAAAATAATTGACCTGGGTGATTACTGGGAAAAAGAAACCGGTAATCCTATTCCCCTCGGTGGCATTGTGATAAAAAGAAATATTGATAGTGCGGTACAGCAAAAAATTGACCGGCTGATAAAAAAGAGTATTGAATTTGCATTCGCCAGCTATCCTCAACTCAATGATTATATCCGCAGGCATTCGCAGGAAATGAGTGAAGAAGTGATGCGGAAGCATATCGACCTTTATGTAAATAAATTTTCTATCGGCCTGGAACAAGAAGGCAGAAATGCGATCATAAAATTACTGGAAATATACCGGCAGCTTCATCCCGGTACGATTATTAATACAGAAGCTATTTTTTTACAATAAGGTTTATTACATTAGCACATGAAAAAAAATCACCTGCTGATTGTTTTACTGCTGTTCAGCAGTAATTTATTTGCTGATTTTTCTGATACTACTGTAAAGGGTGTAGCTATAGTTTTCAGTTATGCCCCGGAAATATTTCCCGATACCTGGAGAACAGCTGAAATAAATGCAATCGGCAGGGCAATTTTACCGGCAGAGATTGAGCGTACCAAAGAAGTGGCCATTAAAGCGCTCCGTAAATATCCAACTCCTTTACTGGCGGCCAATTTAAAAGCTATATATTTTCTTAAAGACATGGAGTTTTTCAAAACGCCTTTTGGTGGCACCAACTCTTCCGACAATCTTTACATTACCAGCGATGGTATTAGTAATGGTTATACCAACGACTATATTGAACAAACCATTCACCACGAATTTTCCAGCATTTTATTCCGCAATCATCCCGGATATTTAGATACTGCCGCATGGAATAAAGCCAATGAACCAGGCTTTCTTTATAACGATGCTGCAGGTGGCGTTGGTGCTATACAAAATAACCAGTCATCGCAGGATGTGGATACTATGCTTTGCAAAAAAGGTATATTGACACAGTATGCTTTATCGGCCATGGAAAATGACCTGAATACACTGGCACAAAATCTCTTTCGCCCTAATGTTGGTTTCTGGAAAGCAGTAGATAAATATCCGAGATTGAAAACCAAGGTGATGTTACTCATCAGCTTTTATGCAAAATTCAATCCTGCATACAGGGAAAGTTATTTCAGAAAATTTGATACTTATGGCGATGGCCTGATGTAAGGATGTTGTGAGGCGTGACAGGAGAATCGTCAATAATTCACGCCTGGCGGTTCACCTCTCACGCTACACGTCCTATTCTTTTTTCAATGCTTCGGCATACACTGCCAGGCAGCGTTTCCTGGCTTCTTCATGATTCACTATTGGTTTAGGATAACTGAACTCCTGGAATTCGGGCACCCATTTTTTTATGTATACTAATTGCGGATCAAATTTTTGTGTTTGGAGGTAAGGATTAAACACCCTGAAATAAGGTGCAGCATCACAACCACTGCCTGCGGCCCATTGCCAGCCCCCGTTATTGGCAGCCAGGTCAAAGTCCAATAATTTTTGTGCAAAATAAGCTTCACCCAATCTCCAGTCGAGCAATAAATGTTTGGTGAGGAACGAAGCCACTATCATGCGTACACGATTATGCATAAAGCCGGTAGCATTTAATTCTCTCATACCGGCATCAACAATGGGGTACCCGGTTTGTCCTTTACACCAGCGTTCAAACTCTCCGCTGTCTTTTCTCCACTCAATAGTATCATATTGTGCTTTAAAGGCTTTGCCTTTACCCACATGAGGAAAATGCCAGAGTATCATGTGATAAAAATCACGCCATATTAATTCATTCAGGTAAGTTTCTGAAAGGTCTTTGGTTCTTGCAGCAAGGGCTCTTATACTTATAGTACCAAAGCGTAAATGCACACCTAATTTTGAAGTGCCTTTTATGGCAGGAAAATTTCTTTGTTCCTGGTATTTTTTTACCAGCTCTTTATCTAAATCCTTTGCAGGAAAAGGAACATCAACAATAGTAAAACCAATATCTTTTAAAGCAGGTATTGCTGCCGGCAGTTGTTTGTAAAAATTAGCAAAATATTTTTGCGTGGGATACGGCTTTAAGTGAAACTCATTTAGAACTGCTTTCCATTTTCTGCTGTATGGGGTAAATACGGTATAAGGGGTGCCATCATCTTTAAGCACTTCATTTTTTTCTAACAATACCTGGTCTTTATAGGTATGTAAAGAAGCACCATTACTTTTCAGCAATTCTGCCATTGCTTTTTCTCTTTCCAAAGCATAGGGCTCGTAATCATGATTGGTAAAAACTTTTTCAATTGTATATTTAGCCAGCAAGGTTTTGTATACTGCTAAAGGTGTACCGTGGTATACTTCCAGCGAAGATCCCATCTGTATTAATTGCTCCTGTAACTCCTGTAAGGCGGCATGAATAAATTCAACTCTTCTGTCCGACTTATCTTCCAGCGCATCTAAAATATTGGTATCAAAAATAAAAACAGGTACAACCGGCTGGCTACTTTTTAATGCATGATAAAGCCCTGCATTGTCCTGCAGGCGCAGGTCACGGCGAAACCAGAATATATTTACTGTTGGCGTCATCTAATACTAACAAATAAGTTATAAAATGGTTGGCGACAGCGAAGCGTAAATTTTTTGAGTAATAGCGTTGCCGAAATTTTTATCTGCCAAACTTTTTACCCAACGCATATTGTAAATGGAATTGGTAAAAAAAACTTCATCTGCATCTATTAATTCCGCTATAGTTATCTCCTTTTCTTTACAGGAAAAACCGGTAGCAGGAACCTGGTCAATAATATATTTTCTGAACACACCTGCTACACAAGCTTCGCTTAATGCCGGCGTATATACCACTTCATCTTTAATAATAAAAATATTGGCAATTGTGGTATCACATACTCTCCCGAAACTATTAATCACTACAGCATCATTCCATTTTTGCTTTTTAGCTTCCAGCGCCGCCATTACATACGGCAGGTAATTATTGGTTTTTAAATTACTGAGTATATCACAGCTTTTTTTTACTGCTGTATAAATACCTGTATCCAAACCATTGCTGTTGAGTTCGCCGTTGCTTTCAGGCAATGCCCATGTTTCTATTATATAATTGGGTGAGTGATCGGCAACATCATATAAGCCACCGTCGCCTCTTAAAACAGTGACCCTTACCCGGGCAGCTTTTTCATGCCCGTTCTTTGCTGCCAGTTGCAAAATTGCTGCAGCTAATTTTTCCGGGTCAAAATGTTTGGGTATGGCAAACTGCAATACCGTCATACCTTTCCACAAACGGGCAAAATGTTCATTATCTAAAATGAGCTGTCCGTTTTTCATTTTCATGGTTTCAAATAAACCATCACCATACCTCAGGCCGCGGTTAGCCGCACCTGCTATTGGTGTATTATCTTTATACATCTTTCCATTGTAACTGATCCATGCCATAACGCAAATATACCTTAAACCCCGTCAGTGGTTGAAAAGCCGGCCGGCAGTTGCTGATTTGAAGCAGGGTTACCAACCTTAGTAAAAGTAAAATCCCGCCATTGCTGGCGGGATTTACCTCTTCATTACAGTTTTAGAGACTTAGTTCAAGTATTGAATTTTACATTTCTTCATCCAGTATCTTATGCTTTACGGCATACATAATAAGGCCGGCTGTACTTTTTGCACCCGTTTTTACTTTCAGCTTATCCCTGATAGCTTCCACCGTACGGGGACTCAGATCAACAATATCTGCAATTTCTTTAGTACTTTTTTCTTCGCACATCAGTTTTAAGATAAGGGTTTCCTTATCGTTCAGCTGTGCTTCCTGCTGCATTAATTTTTGGGGGGTTACAAAATTCCTTTGCTTCAGGTTGGTAAGTAAGGCCTTGTTGGTAAGAGAATTGAAATAATATTCCTGTTCGTAACAGGTCTTTATGGCTTCATAAATAATTTCGCTGTCGCTGGTTTTGGTCAGGTAACTGTTAGCACCCAGCTCCATCAGTTTGGTGATCATACTGTGATCATCCATCATCGTCAGCATTATTATTTTAATGTTGGGATAGAGTTTTTTCACTTCTGGTAACGTAGTTATACCATCCATCACCGGCATCTGGATATCCAGCAATATTACATCTGTCGCTACGTTTTTAAGCATGTTCAGCAGGTGCATGCCATTGTCGGCTTCAGCTATTACTTTAATGTCTTTCTTAGCACTCAAAGCGGTTTTAACACCTGCACGGTACAGCACATGGTCATCTGCAATAATTACTCTTATCGGTTCTTCACTATCGTTTTTGGGGATCATAATATTACTTGTCTTGGTTTGGATTAGTAGATTTGCTATCTATTAACGCCGAACTGCAAGTTCAAATTATAATGAAACATAAGAAAGCGTGTAATTACCCTATGTTTAGGATGGGAATTTTACGATGTAGTGTGGGGGAATGAACGTTTTAGGGACAAATTATTAAAACCGCACCTATATATTAAGAAATAATAAGTTAGCTTTTGAGGGAATAATTAAAGGAAAATTGATAGATAGGTAGCGAATAATCAATTTCAGTTTTTTTTACATATTTGTAATATACAGCCTTCAGATTTACCAAATTATTTATTTCAACTCCAAAGCCAACAGAATAACCATGATAAAAACCATTGGTATTAGTGCCTGGTAGAAAATCTTTTACTTGAGCTGGATTTGAATAACATCCGATATATCGGAATGCCACCCAAAATACGCCCACGTTTTTTGCATTACTTCGTTCCCATGCACCTGTTTGAAAATACAGCCCTGCTGTAGCAAAACTGTTTAAAAAATTAGTCGGCTTACCGGTTTGTGGATTAGAAACAAGCCCTGTCCTATACCCTGTTAAAACCCTTTCGCCAATATGATAAAGAAAACCTGTTTTAGTAATATTTCGTGTTTTTTTAAAATAGCTAACGCCGTCAATTGAAATACTGATCAGACCACTTAACGGATTAATGTATTGATTTACCAAATGATCATTACTTCTTTGCCCCCTGTATTACTTTGATTTTGAAAATTATTGTTGGATACTCCGCCATACAAAGAAAGTGGAATGGCAAATTTATGTGGTTCGCCAATGTACAAACGGATAAAACGAGCTGATGCATTTATCTGACCATTATTAACAATATCAATAAAACCGGAAGTGAAGATTTCAGGCTTGGAGGGATTCAGCGAATCTTTTATTTTGGATTGAGCCAAAATAGTATTGCTTATTAAATAGGTCAATATCCAGGTTAACCAAAATTTCAAAGTGGTACGGTTGAAAATTATATGACTGGAAAGCTATTTCCGGCGAAGTTCACTTAAGGATACAAAATTAATAATGGCAACAGTTAAAAAATTGGCAACAGCTATTAGTGGTCAATCGCTTTTTTTACTGCTATATATAAAATCCCAAGTAGAGTAATATTAATGACTATGTAACTAGTCAAAAAAAAATACTTTTTTAACTAATGCCGGGGATAAAATAAAGATTAACATGGTGCTTATATAATACACAATTGCAAAAATCAAAATCCTTTTCCTCGTTTCATTTATTTTTTATAAAAAGATAAGCCACAATTAAAGTTGCAACTAAACCTGTAATTACCGAAATTACCATTCCTCTGTTACTCATTGCCAATTTCTTTTTTTTGATAAAAAGAAAAAATACAGATAAAAGAGAAATACCCGATAATCCTGCATATAGGAGTAACTTATTATTTTCGGTTATACCTAATTGCGATTTACTAATAGCGATACTTACAATTATACAGATAAAAGGAATTGCCTTGAGAGAATTTAACTTTATTGAATTCATAACTATAGTTTTTTAATTTTATAAATTATAGATTTAGCCAGTAATTAATTACCTGCCTAATTATTGTTCAGTAATAATACCGGCTAAATCTATTTTTGATTTTACAAGTGGTTCTAAATCTATTATTGTTGAGAAGCCGAACAATCTTGAGCTGCATCATTACATCTACCACTTTCAGCTGCCTGATAAACTAATGCAGCACTATGACATATAATTCCAAGTATGATTGTTAAATCTGCAGTTGCACACCCCGCATGCATTAGAATAGACTGTGCGCTGACACTAGCAATACACCTAAGTCGTCTTGCTTCACATTCATTACCTCCTCCCAAAGGTACAATATTTGCTACTGGCATAGAGGATGAAGCAGATTGAATTATATTACTTTTCTCATCATTACTGATGTTTGAAAAATCGTATTTTGTATTTAGAACTTTTTGTTCTTTGATTCTGCCTATTTATGAATGCAAAGAAATCTTCTTTGGTAGAATATCCAAAATCTTAATAGATTTCATTCAGGTCTTTTTCAGATATAGTATTAGCTACCGCTATCGACTTAATTTTATCCATATTCTTACTTTTAATATTTAAGTCTGTATAAAAATCAGTCAGGTAATTCACAAAAACTGTATCAGTTAATATTGGTGTATTCTTTATTGAAACTGGGAAATCTGTCGGGCTTGACTGTGCAAAATTTTTTAGACTAAAAGCTGATACAATAAGCAACAGGATAATCTTATTTTAAATTAATTACTTATTCATTTTAAATTAAATTTTATAGAGTACGTTGAAGAAGCTCTCACTTCATCCACAGTTCAACGCTGTATCTTCCCTTGTAAATTTTTAATAGTAGTGGTCAGAAATAATTCTGCTACTTTAAATTTTATGATGGCGGCTTGACCCTTACTGTTACATGTAACTGTTGCATAAAATAGAGTACGGATTAGTTTAATTGGGTACGGATTAACTTGATGCTTTAAAGATGAAACATGCACAGTTTAAATAAATGTGAAAAACAACAGAAAAAAATGGGATTTTTCGGAAAGCTTTTTGAATAAATAAAAGTAGTATTGCATAGAAAATCTATAATTTGAAACTGCACAGCTTTATTGTACTATTTGGCTCTATTGTTATTACTATCACTTTTATTGTGGCACTTGTCTTTTTAAAAAAAGATAAACCTGTTTATTACAAATACATTTTGTGGTTTATCACCTTTGGTCTGTTGGTTTCAGCTGGTACTTTTTTATTTCATTATTATAAAGTCTATGGTTTTGAAACAGCTTTTTTAATAACTGAACTATTTACTTTATTGCAATTTGTGATGTTGGGATTATTTTACATTGAGGTGTTGAAGAGGTCGACATGGCTTAAAAAAATAAAGCTGCTATTTTGTTTATCTATAATAATTGCTATTATCTTAGTTATATTGCACATAACACTATCTATTCTTATCGATGCCAAAATTGTAGCGAATTTATTCCTAATCATTTTTTCTGTTTTTTACTTTAGAGATTTATTACATAGTAACCCCACATTAATTCTTATAAAATCTTCATCTTTTTGGATTGTATTGGGTGTATTTTTCGCAAGCTGCATCAATTTCCCTATTTATTCGTTACTTCCATTTATAAAAGAAAACAAGGACTATAAAAATCTTGGATTTCAGATTTTTGCTATTTCTAATACAGCTCTAATTGTTATGTATCTTTTTATTATCAAAAGTTATTTATGTTTAAAGCACCAGCAGATTTTATAATTGTTTTTATAATTATTTCGGTTTTACTGATGCTTGGGCTTACTGTATTTATTACAAGCATAATCTACCGCTATCAGCAAAAGCAAAATGCCTATTTTAAAGATATTGAAGCATTAAAAGCATCGCATGAAAATGCGCTACTGCAATCGCAATTAGAAATACAGGAACAAACTTTTCAAAATATATCAAGAGAAATACATGATAGCATCGGACAAAAACTAACCCTAGCCAAATTACATCTGAACACACTTAACCATGGCGATGGAGAAAAAACAAGGATGCAGATTGATGATTCGGTAAATATGATCAGTGAAGCCATTAACGATCTTTCTGATATCAGCCGCAGTATGAGCAGCGAAATTATTTTAAATAACGGCCTTATTAAGGCTCTTGAATTTGAAGCCTCCCAGTTAAAAAAATCCGGCCAATACAATATCAACCTTTCCACTACAGGCAATACCGTTTTTTTAAATACTAATACTGAACTGGTATTATTCAGAATTGTTCAGGAAAGCATCAACAATATCATCAAACATGCAGACGCTTCTGCAATAGATATACACCTGCACTATGAAGCAGCATCGCTTATACTTGAAATAAATGATAATGGCAAGGGTTTTAAACTAGCCGAAAAACAGGCAGGCACAGGGTTACAAAATATAAAAAAACGAGCGGTATTGTTAAAAGGTTCTGCCAATATCAGCAGTATTGTAAATGAAGGAACACAAATTAAAATAGAAATCCCATTAAATGAAAACGATACAAGCTTATAAACTTATACTGGCAGACGACCATATTTTATTAAGAGATGCTCTTGCCAATCTTATCAATAATTTTGATGAATTTACTGTGGTGGCCACAGCAGGAAATGGCCTGGAGGTTACTGAATTAATAGCCAATGGCTACGATCCTGACATCGTGCTGATGGACCTGAATATGCCAAAAATGGATGGCTATGAAACTGCAAAATGGCTATCGCAACAGCACCCGCAAATAAAAATAGTTATCCTTACCATGTACGACAGCGAAATAGCGCTGATACGTTTGCTTCAGGCTGGTGTTTCAGGCTTTCTTAAAAAAGATATTCATCCGACAGAATTAAAAAATGCTCTCGTTTGTATTGCCGCAGGTGAATATTATTATTCTAACCACACCACCAATAAAATAGCATCGCTTTTTCGAAAGCAGGCATCACTGGAAAAAGCATTGCTGAATGAAAGAGAAATTGAATTTTTAAAATTGGCCAGTACCGATATGACGTATAAGGAAATTGCCCTGACGATGAATATGACCCCAAGGCATATTGATACTTACCGTGACGCACTGTTTACAAAACTGGATGTAAAAAGCCGTGTTGGGCTGGCAATTTATGCAGTAAAGAATGGAATAATTACTTTTTAATTGGCCTGCGGCAGGCAGGTTTCGCCAAATTCGCAGAAACTACAATAGTTATTGTAGTTGGTATGGTAAACTACCAGCTACTCAATCAACTTATTCCTCATCCCATACATAATTAACCCGCCAATGGTTTTAGCATCCACCTTGGTTTTCATATTCTGGCGAATGGTTTCAATAGTACGTGGACTGAGAAAAATTATTTTAGAGATCTCTTCGGTGGTTTTATCCTCAGCAAGCAGTTTCAGTATCTTCAATTCTTTCTCGTTAAAATTTACCGGGGTATTGGTGCCGTAGTGCTGGCGTACATTTTTTTTCTGCATCAGTTTACCCATCACTGCTTTATTCACCAGGTCGTTAAAATAAAAGTCATCGTTCATGCAGGTGAGTATGGCTTCGTAAATTTCTTCTGGGTCGGTGGTTTTGGTAAGATAGGCGTTGGCACCCATTTCCATCATTTTGCTGATCATCTGCTGGTCATCATACATAGTCAGCACTATTATCTTGATGTCCTCATACTCTTTGCGTATCAGTTGTATGCCATTTATGCCATCAATTTCCGGCATCCTGATGTCCATTAATAAAACCTCGGGTTTTTTAATAGCAATCTTGTGCATCATATCCTTGCCGTCTTCGGCCTCCCAAAGCATTTTAAGGTTGGTTTTTCCTGAAAGGGCCATCTTAATGCCATCCCTGAAAATTTTGTGGTCGTCAGCAATAGCAATCTTGATCAAGTGGTCGTTACTCATAGTCTAAGAAAAGGGGTTAGTATAAATCCGTTTAAAGTTACGATTTTCCATTAACAGTTAGGCTACAATACTGTACACCGCTGTAGTAAAAACTTTTCCACATTCTGTTGGTTATCACCTCGTTTTTAGCAATTATACGTAGTAATGGTACGCTATTTGTATATCGTTAATCTACGGTACCCCTTTGCACTATTACTTGATATAAAGTAAATCCTGTAAACCCAAAAACGAGCACTAATGCTCTTGTTCACCCCTGCACACCGCCCTATTTTTGTTGCAGTTGATTAACATTGGCACACGAAAAGATTTTATCCAATTATCCAAAAAACTAAAGCTTTAAGTAGCCTGATATCCAAGAAGAACCTGTTTGTGCTTGTGTTGCCGGTGTTAATCAACTAATTCATAGCCCGTTTTACGTCCAATACCTCTGAACCAAATGTTTTTATGTTTACAATTGCTACCCCAGGGTAACATTATTGTAAACAGGTTTTATCAGTTTCTACCCCGCCCCGGAAAACTACTCCGGGCCTGGAACCACAGGCCCGGACAATTACTTACTTGAAATAGTAAAATTGCCTGGGTAAAGCTACGTTTTATTCCATAGTAATTTTACTATTTTATTTTCGTACATTTACCCCATCTTTTACCGTCTTTTTACTTGGTGCAAGTACGCAAATCCTTTACCACAGGGGGTTTCATTACTTTTCCACATATTAACATTTCTGCGGAGCAGTTGCCCACGGAAGGGTTTTGGAGCAAGTTTGCATTAAGAAACTGATTATAAACCACAAAAAAAACCTTTTTACCATGAACGAACCTTGGATTGATGCAATTGTAAGTGCAGCTTAATTAATTAGCAGAATAAGAGTTTTGTTTATAGACAACTCTTTATTACATTTGTTAGAATTAATTGATTCCACATCGACCTAATTCTTAACATATCTTACTTATCTAATTTTCTACCTTTAGTTTTTTTGGCTTTGTTTTATAAAAACAATAAGTCGAATGTACTAAAGGTATTTTGTATTTACATTATTTGCTATGCATTAACAATAGGCCTCCAAATTCTTATAAAGAGTTACTCTTTGAATAAAGAACTTTATTTTATAGTGATAAGGTTCCATCTTGCCCTTGAATTTTGCATTTTACTCTACTTTTTTCAAAATAACTTTAAAAATAAGTTAGCCAGAAAAGCTTTTCTAGTCATAGCCCCCATATTCCTCGTATATTCCATATATGACTACTTTGTAAGTCCCAAACTTAAATTTGGTGCCAACCAGGCAATTGTAGAAAGTTTCTTCATGTTAATTATTTTAATTTATTTTTTTTATGAAAAGATAAAATATGAGGTACAAATTCCGTTATATGAATCAAAACCATTTTGGATTGCAGTGGCCTTGTTTATTTTCTTTTCAGGAAATTTCTTTTTACTGATCTATTCCAAAACAATGATCAATGATTTGAATTTCAGAGCGCAATATGTATTTATTTATAGTTCGTTTAATATTTTTAAGAATTTGCTGCTATGTGTAGCGTTATTTATTAAGGAAACCAATATTCCCCTTACCCCAAATAATAACCCATTTGATATGCTTGATGAAAACCCATATCCTTTTAACAAACAAAACTAATTATTAACCGGCAATGTATTTTTTACAAACAGGAGGTGTTTCCGCTGCTTTATTCCTTGGTACGCTAGGCATGATAATACTTGCCATAGGTATTGTTGTGTTTGTAGTGATACACCAGCGAAAAGTAATCCGGTTTAATAACCAGCTTAAAAAATTAGAAGAGGAAAAACAACAGATACTATTAAACGCTTCCATACGTTTCCAGGAAGAAGAACGTAACCGCATAGCCGCCGACCTGCATGATGATGCCGGTCCGTTATTGGCCACTGCCCGTCTTTACCTTAACGAGAACCTGGTAAACCAGGAAAAAGCCCAGCAATTACAAAGTATTTACAGTGCCAAGCAGATTATTGATGATGCTATTTTGCTTATCCGCAATATCAGCCATAGCCTGATGCCGCCCACACTTAAAAATTTCGGTTTGGAAAGTGCGGTAAACGACCTGTTTCAAAAAATAAGCGGCAGCGGCAGTATTAATGCCAGCGCAAGGTTTCATGATTACCGTGTAAGGTTAAAAGTGGAGCAGGAATTGTTGGTATTTCGTATTGTGCAGGAACTGGTGAACAATGTATTTAAGCATAGCAATGCCGGTTTTATACACCTTACCCAAAACAACAGCGGCAGCAATATGTATTTTCGCCTGCACCACGATGGTACCGGTATTGTACAGGCCGATTTTGAAAAACTGAACCAGAGTGCCCTGGGCCTGGGTTTAAAAAATATTGCCAGCCGTATTAAAGTACTTAAGGGAAGGATATATTTTGAGATAGACCCCAGCCACACCTACTACAAGGTTACCATTGAAGTGCCGATGGAAGCGTTGATTTAGCATACCGCATACGTAAACACCAGTATTAAATCTGTGTGAACTTTCTCCTCATTTTTAAAGTTTCAAAGGGCAGTAAACCGGGTATTACAAATTCATCATTCGATATTTTTTTAATTAATGATTGTTTTCCGTAATTTTATCGCACCGCCTTACTTATGGATGAAATTAAAGTTGCAATAGCAGACGATCACAAAATATTCCGTAAAGGAGTCATTCTTTCCATGCGTGCCTACACCAACATTAAATTTGTTATGGAGGCCGAAAACGGGGAAGAACTTTTATCAAAGATTCCTGAATCGCAGCCGGATGTAATTTTATGCGATTTAAAAATGCCCGTAAAAGATGGTATTGATACCACCAAGATGATCACCAAAAATTTTCCGGGTATACGTGTGATCATACTTACCATGTACGAAGATGAAAGATTTGTAGGCCACCTGATGGATTGCGGTGCTGCAGGGTATCTTTTAAAAAGTACCGAGCCATCCGAAATACGGAAAGCTGTGATGGATGTAATGCGTACCGGTTTTTACCTGAATCCTTTTGTAAATAAGGTACTCATCAAAAAAAATTATTCCAAACAAAAATTCAATCCCAATCTCACTACCGAAGTGGTTTTAAGCGAAAGGGAAAAAGAAGTACTCACTTTGGTTTGTATGGAATTTACAGCAGCAGAGATTGCATCTAAAATGGATATCAGTTCCAGAACAGTGGAAGCTATTAAAGACAGGCTGATGGAACGCTTTGGGGTAAAGAACTCTGTGGGACTGGTGTTTTATGCGATGAAGAACTCACTTATAGATTGAGAATAGTGGCAAGAGGAATAGCTGCAAGGGAGCACCTAATAATAACAGCAAACTCTTTTTAAATACTGTTTAACCAGCAAATTTGCCCCCTTGAAGCTTGCTTAAAATAAGCCAAACAACTTACTGTCAATACTTGTGATGATCTGTCCCAGGTGTTCTTCGTTTTCTGCAAATTTATTTTTATCTGCATCAATGATCAATAAGGGACCTTCTTTATAATTATCAATAAAATTATTGTAAAACTCGTTTAGTTTTTTTAAGTAGTCCAGCCTTATATTTTCTTCGTATTCTCTTCCTCTTTTTTGAATTTGTGCCACTAACGTTGGTACCGATGCTTTTAAATAGATCAGCAGGTCCGGTGGCTGCACCATGCTTTTAAGTGTTTCAAAAAACTTATAGTAATTATCAAAATCACGTTTGCCCATCAGGCCCATGTCGTGCAGGTTGGGTGCAAAAATATTGGCATCTTCATAAATCGTTCTGTCCTGTATCACCGTTTCTGTACCGCGGTGTATTTCCAGCAATTGATTAAGACGGCTGTTCAGGAAAAATATCTGCAGGTTAAAACTCCACCTGGGCATATCTTCATAAAAATCGTTCAGGTAAGGATTATGATCCACATCTTCAAACTGGGGAATCCATTTGTAATGTTTGCTCAACATTTCTGTAAGCGTGGTTTTGCCGGCACCTATATTTCCGGCCACAGCAATATGCTTTGGTTTTTTCATTTTAGCCATAATTCAATTGTCGATTTGCGATTGCCGGTTGCATACTCATTCACAAGCGGAACATCTAAAGTAAACAAATTCTGAAATCTAAAATCTAAAATCAGAAATATTTTAATCCCATGGCTTCCCTTACCAGTGCCATGGTTTCCCCAGCGCTTTTATTGGCCTTTTCTGCGCCTTGTTCCATTACCTGTTTCAAATAGTTTTTATCGGGCAAAATGGTATTGATCCTTTCCCTTATCGGGGCTATAAATTTCACCATATCTTCTCCCAGTTGCTTTTTTAAATCGCCGTAGCGAATGGTGCAGTTATTGTAATCAGCTTCAAATTTTGCAATCACATCCTCAGCCGATACCAGTTTCATCAGCCCGAAAATATTTTCTATGTAATCGGGTTTTACCGAATTCATTTCTGCAGGGCCGCCATCAGTTTTAGCTTTCATCACTTTCTTCCTTATCATGTCATCTTCATCTGCCAGGTACAGTGTAGCCATCTGGTTTTCACTTTTGCTCATTTTACCACCGCCATCCAGGCTGGGCACTTTTACCAATTCTGCATTATAGTTGTATGCAACAGGCTCAGGAAACACTTCTCCGTAGCGGTGATTAAAGCGGTTGGCAAAATTGCGGGCCATTTCCAGGTGTTGCTCCTGGTCTTTACCCACCGGTACATATCGGGCACGGTGTAAAATAATATCAGCAGCCTGTAAAACCGGGTAGGTTAATAAACCGGCATTTACATTTTCGGGATGCTGGCGCACTTTATCCTTAAATGTAACCGTCTTTTCCAGTTCCCCTTTATAGGCCAGCATATTCAGGTATAGATACAGTTCTGCCGTTTCATGCACATGACTCTGGCAAAAAAAAGCCGCCTTGCCGGGGTCTAATCCGCAGGCAATATTTTCCGCCAATACCCTTTCTACATTGCCTCTCAGCTCTTTGGTATCAGGATGTGTGGTGAGTGAATGCCAGTCGGCCACCATAAAATAGCATTCAAAATCTTCCTGCATTTTAATATAATTACGGATTGCCCCAAAGTAATTACCCAAATGCAAAAAACCGGTGGGCCTGATGCCACTCATTACTATCTGCCTGCCGGTAGGCATGGTTTCTTTATGCTTTGCCATAGTGGGCGAAGATAAAAAAAGGAATTGGCAATATGGAATCAGAGAGGGGTAAATATGCTGCCACTTAAATAAATTCAAAACAGGCAAACCTAAAACTGGAGTATATTTGTAACATGGAAGTAAATGATGCAATGGTAGATAAACTGGCTAACCTGGCAAGGTTACAGTTTAACGACGCTGAAAAAGAAAGTATTAAAAACGACCTGCAGCGCATGATAAAGTTTGTAGAAAAACTGAACGAAGTAGACACTACAGGAGTAGAACCCTTGTTGCATATGAGTGAGCAGGTAAATGTGCTGAGAGCAGATGAAGTACAAGGCAGTGTAAGCCGTGCAGAAGGTTTACGTAATGCCCCCTTACATGATGAACAATTTTTTAAAGTACCGAAAGTGATAAAGAAATAGTTTAGGAGTTTAGAGGTTTAGCAGTTTAGTTAAGAGTTTTCTAAACACCTGAACCACTAAACCTCTAAACCATTAAACTTCTAAACCCAATTTATGACCGGAATAATTCATTTAGAGAACATCCGCAAAAGCTACTACCTGGGCAAGCAGGAATTGCAGGTGCTTAAAGGTATTAGCCTGGATGTATTTAAGAATGAATACGTGGCTCTGATGGGCCCGAGCGGTAGCGGTAAATCTACCTTAATGAATATCCTGGGTTGTCTCGATTCTCCTACAGGAGGTAAATACATTTTAAATGGCAAGGATGTAAGCCGCATGCCCGACAATGACCTTGCCGAAGTACGCAACCAGGAAATAGGATTTGTGTTTCAGCAATTTAATTTATTGCCAAGGTTAACTGCATTGGAAAATGTGGCACTGCCATTGGTGTACAGCGGCATTGGTAAAAAAGAAAGAACAGAAAGAGCCAATGAAGTAATGGCTAAAGTAAAACTACAGGACAGAAGTCATCATAAACCCAATGAATTAAGTGGCGGACAATGCCAGAGGGTGGCCATTGCCCGGGCATTGATCAATAACCCTGCTATTATTTTAGCAGATGAACCTACAGGTAATTTAGATAGTAAAACCAGTTACGAGATCATGGATATACTGGGTAAGATACATGCCGATGGCAATACCGTTATACTGGTAACCCACGAAGAAGACATCTCTATGTTTGCCCACCGTGTGGTACGTTTACGAGACGGCGTAATTGAAACGGATAAACTCAATGCTAACCCGGCCACCATTGCGCAACCTGCATAGACCGGTGCCTCCATATTTTTACTGAACTAATACGGATATTTTTTGTTGCTTTGTGCTGTAACTACCACAACTATTATGGCATTCAAAATATATACAAAAACAGGCGACCTTGGAAAGACGTCCCTTATCGGCGGCACAAAAGTTGCCAAAAGCCATATCCGTATTGAAAGCTATGGCACCGTTGATGAATTAAATTCCTATATCGGCCTGGTGATTGACAATATTACCGATGAACCTTCCAGGATAACTTTAAAAGAAATACAGGACCGCCTTTTCACTATCGGCTCCTCTTTGGCCTGCGACCCGGATAAAGAACCTTTAATGAAGATCCCGGATCTGAAGGAAGAAGATATTGTGCTGTTGGAAAACGAGATCGACAGCATGAATGAAACTTTACCGGCAATGAAATCATTTATTCTTCCGGGAGGGCATCCAGCCATATCCACCGCACATATCACCCGCTGTGTTTGCCGCCGGGCAGAAAGGCTATGTGTAAATATGCAGCAGCATGACCTGTTTGTAGAGCCATTAGTGATAAAATATCTTAACCGCTTAAGTGATTATCTTTTTGTGCTGGCAAGATATATCGGCCATTTGCTGGGTGTGGGAGAAATTCCGTGGAAACCAAGAATCAGCAGTTAATGTTATAAAAATCCCCTCAACAAGTTGAGGGGACATTAATAAAAGCGTTCTTATATCTTAGTTCAGCGCTTCAATAGACAGTCTGGTGTATTTTTCTTTTTTGTTATTTTCCACTACCATGATATGTCCTTCTTTTGCAGGAAAGATGTAGGTCCTGATCTTTCCATCTTTATGGGGAACGGTACGTACAATTTTCTTTTGGTTCACATTGTAGATCATGATGTTCTTACTATCGTCAACAATCATATAGTTCGCTTTGGTGTTGGCATTATCCACGCTGTAAAAACTTCTCTGATTTAAAAAACCATTTAAAGGAAAAACACCCCTGAGGTATTTGGAATCGTCGCATGGAATCTCTGTTTCAAAAGATAAACTTCCCTTTGGATTTAATTTCATTAAAGCCACATCGGTGACCTTACACTTAGTAGTACCCGATACTGCCAGGATAATTGGCGTTACAGTTACCAGTGGTAAAAATATAATGGATGAAACAATAGAACCGATCTTGGCTTTTTTAACAAACTCTGATCCGGTAAAATAGGTATTACCATTATAATCCCTGAATGAGCTGCTCATGATGGCATAAGATTTTACATCACTGATGTACCCTCTTTTAGATATCGTTGGCTTTTGAGAACCATCGCCCCAATACGTAAAAGTTTGTTTGATATCAGTTTTAGTATGGCCTTTTATATCCATTACAAAAACACCTGAATAAGGGCCCTTAGCCAGTTGCTTTCCGTTGCTGATATTATTACCCTTATCCTGGTCAATTATACTTCCGCTTAAGTATGGCGTACCGGTTACAGGATCATTTGCAAAGCTCAGTACTTTTAAAGAATTACCTTCTTTATCGTTTAAAGCAATTTTATCGTAAGCCTTACCATCAGCAGCATTATAACTCAGCAATGAATAACCTCCTTCGTAATATTTTTCTTTTACCTTCTGCAACAAATAAATATCTGCTTTTGAAGTAAGTAAACTATAGGCCTGCTCTTCCGAAATACTTTTCTTCCATAGTTCTTTACCGGTAAGATCGTAGCTGATTAAATTACAGCCATCCTTATCGCCATAAAAACAAGCAAAGCCTTTTTGAGAAATGTTTTTTAATTGTATACGGTGTGTTAATCCGCCATAGTAAGTAAACTTACTCCTGGGTGATGCCCATAGTTCGTAGTCGGCAGATTTTAAACTGATACTATTGGTGTTGGTTTTTATGATTTTTCCATCAAGCGTTAAGAACTGCGTAAAGATGGCATTTTTTGCATCAAAGGCATTGTACTCCTTCCTGTTTTTAAATACTTTTCCGTTGATATTGCTTTTTAAATACGCTAAGCATAAAATGTCCTGCTCAAAAGATACCGCATCAAGGTCAAGTTTTTCTTCCCTGAAATTTACAGTACCAATATCATTGAGGTTTTCATCCATCAATGTTATTTTGTAATTAAAAGAATCTTCGCTGGCTTTTTCCAGTTGTGTAAACACCAGGTAGCCCACCAGGGCCTCATCCTGTGTAATGATCTTCATTTCAGAAGAAATGTCTTCATTTACTTCTTGAAATACTTTCGATTGTGCCTTTACGTTAGCCATAGTTGCAAAAATGCAAAAGGTAAGGCATACCATTAATTTTCTCATGTTGTATAGTTTCAGGTAAAAGATAAAATGCTATTTTTTAAAATGATCTGCAAATTCGCAGTACATACTTGTGGGGTTACTACTGATGAATTCTTTAGCGGCACTGGATTTCTTTTTATCATTGTCGTCACTGTCAAAATTAAGTGTACTCATCAGCACTTTTAATCCTTTTGATTCAGCTGACATACTTCCCCAAAAACTCTGATTGGCGGATGATTTATATAGTTGTTCTAAATTATCGGCGGGTATTTGTTCCAGCATGGTCTGCAGTTCGTAATAGTTTTTAGAAATGTACTCTTTGGGCTTAATGCCAATAGCATTAAAACGGTTGAGTTGCTTATTGGAATAATTAAGACCTGCTAGAATATTATGCGCCATAAAATCGTACCAGGTGTCGGTATTGCCTTTATCCTTTTCTAAAAAGATACGGTACAAACATGCGGTAAGATCCATGTTATCGTACATATTCCAGAGCAGCATTTTATTGGCCTTCTCTTTTATACTGGCGGTTACCGGAGTAAAAGCACCTTTGATGTTTACGAGATTTTTTGTTTTGTTATACCGCTCTATACAGTCAGGATGTGTTTTTAATGAATCATTAAGCCTGGTGGTGTCTTTAAAATTATAATTTTTTGAAGACAGCCCTTTGGTACGTTTTGTAAACCACCAATCTTCAATAGTAGTATTATAAGCAGCGAAGTAGGTTTTGGTTTCATTCTTTAAAGGCTCTTTATATTCGTTGTCTGTACTATCCAGTCTTAAAAATGCCTTAGGGTCAAAAGAGATATTGCTGTTTCTCAGCAACACAATTGCCAATGAATCCGCTTCGCTTTCGTGATAGCGGTGATGTTTGCTTCTGCTGAAGCTATATCCTTCCACTACTTTTTTTAATTTGGTCAGGCGTTCGTATTTAGAATCCAATACCGCATTCAATGAGTTTTTATATTCATCAGAAGTTAACCACACGGCCATTTCCTTCATCGAATTTTCGGCATGGTTTAAAATATTATGCGATAATTCGTGTGCTACCACCAATGCCACTTCTTCCCTGCTTTGCGAAAATGTGATCAGCCCGAGATTAACTGCAATTACATTGCCGCCAACAGCATAGGCATTTACGGAAGCACTTCTGTCGATGAGTAAAAGCTGCTTTTGTTTGATTAGCGTGGGGTTGCCCTTTGTAAGGTCGGTAATGATCTGGTTGATATAATTGTAAATATCGCCGTCATTAATATAATTATTGGCTTCAATGGCGCTGGTAATAAAATCAGTTCGGCCATCCCATATTTCCTTGTATTTTTTTTGAGTGGCTTTGTCTTTATACAAATCGGGGCATACCCAATTCTTTTTTAAAGAATCATCCTGCTTTGCAAAAGAAAACTTCGACAGGTCCTGGTAAGCATACAATTGCGGGCGCTGCGCCACTATATAAAAAGAAAAAAATAAAAAGGCTATGATCAAGCCGGAAGCTCTGCCGGTAGACGGTTTCATAAAATTAGTTATCCTTTAGGGTGCAGTGCAAAAATAGTGATTCAGTAATATTTTCAATTAAAAATTTTACTCATAACTGCTAGATAACGGATAATTACCTAATTTATTATTTTGCCATCTTTCATCATTACAATCCTGTCGCTCATCTGCGCCAGTTCTTCATTATGGGTAACAATTAAAAAGGTTTGATCGAATTGTTTTCTCAGGTCGATAAACAGTTGATGCAGGTCTTTTGCGTTGGCACTATCCAGGTTTCCTGTGGGTTCATCTGCCATCACAATGGAGGGATTGTTGATCAATGCCCTGGCTACAGCCACACGCTGCTGTTCGCCCCCGGAAAGCTGCTGTGGCTTATTTTCCAGGCGGCCGGACAGGCCTAAAGTTTGTAATAATCCCTCTGCTTTAGCAATAATTTCCTTCTTTTTGCCCCCGGCAATCCAGCCCGGAATGCACACATTCTCCAAAGCGGTAAATTCCGGCAACAGGTGGTGAAACTGGAAAACAAAGCCAATTTCCTTATTGCGGAAGGCAGCCAGCCTTTTGGGAGAGAGCTTATCCACCCGCTGGTTATTGAGGATGATCTCGCCGGCATCAGCTTTATCCAAAGTACCCAAAATGTGCAGCAGCGTGCTTTTGCCGGCGCCCGAGCTGCCCACAATGCTCACAATCTCTCCTTTTTTTATATTGATATCCACCCCTTTTAAAACCTCTAACTGCCCGTATTTCTTATGAATATTTCTTGCTGATAACATGCTTTAAAAGTAAGTAATAATTTATTAAAAACAGCTAATGCAACTTTTAACGGGGTTTACACAATCTTCTTAAAAACCAGCCGTTAATAAAACACTTTTGGTTATTTCCACAGAACGTATACATTTGCGGAAAATTAGGGATAGACAGCCCTGCAATTATTTAAGAAAATTAAAGAGATATAATATGTTTTGGACACTAGAATTAGCTTCCCATTTAGAAGACGCACCCTGGCCAGCTACCAAAGATGAGTTGATTGATTACTCTATCCGTAGCGGTGCCCCCATTGAAGTGGTAGAAAATTTACAGGAACTGGAAGATGAAGGTGAGATATACGAAAGCCTGGAAGATATCTGGCCGGATTACCCGAGCCATGAAGATTTCTTTTTTAATGAAGAAGAGTATTAAGAAAGCTGCAAGTTTTCAGCCACCGGCTACGAGTGGTTCTATGCGATATTAAAGAGCCTCCTGAAAAATTCAGGAGGCTTATTTATTTACATTGTTTCAATAACTAATTAACCGATAAAAGAATTAACTCTCAGGTACACCTAACTTCTCCATTACATAATTGCTTACACCTGTTGTAGAGTAACCGCCATCGTGAAATAAATTCTGCATGGTAACCATCCTGGTTAAATCGCTGAATAAAGTAATGCAGTAATTAGCACAATCTTCTGCACTGGCATTGCCTAAAGGCGCAATAGCATTGGCATAATCAAAGAAATCGCCAAAGCCTTTAATACCGGTACCTGCCGTGGTTTTGGTAGGTGATTGAGAAACGGTATTGATACGTACTTTTTTATCTACCCCATAATGATAACCAAAACTGCGGGCAATACTTTCCAGCATTGCTTTAATATCGGCCATATCAGTATAGAACGGATACGTGCGTTGTGCTGCCATATACGTTAATGCCACCACGCTACCCCATTCGTTTATCGCATCTAATTTTTTTGCTACCGCCAGCATTTTATGAAAACTCATTGCACTTACATCAATGCCCTTCATGAAGTAATCGTAATTGCTTTCTGTATAAGGAATTTTTTTACGGATGTTCACACTCATCCCGATAGAGTGCAGTACAAAATCCAGTTTACCGCCCAGTACTTCCTGGCTTTGGGTAAACAGGTTAGTCAATTCTTCTACGCTTGTGGCATCTGCAGGAATGATCTGGCTGCCGGTTTTTTCTGCCAGTTTATTGATCTCTCCCATGCGCATGGCAATGGGTGCATTGGTTAAAACAAATGTGGCACCTTCTTCGTGCGCTTTTTCTGCTACTTTCCAGGCAATTGAATTTTCATCCAGTGCACCGGTGATGATACCACGTTTTCCTTTTAGTAAGTTGTATGACATGATCGTTTGTTGAATTTTATTTTTTTAAAAAGTAAATGTACTATTCTTATTTTTTAAAGAAAAACTCTTTAAAATAAATTATAACAAAGCCAAACACAAACACAATCACCAATATACCGGCAAGGTTAAGTGCCATATACAGTATAAAATGTTTGAAAGACCGGCGGGGATTGATTTTTTTGTTCCAGAATTGATACATACCATAGCCGGTAAGTATAGCTGCTGCCACCACCATAAGTAATAAAATCTTTTGGAGCATGATTTGTGATTGGTAGTATTGTTTGAAACAACGGGTTCAAAATACCGGCGGGAAGCCGTAGCTTTCCGGTACTAATTCCCCACCATCTCCCTGGCATTCTGTAATGCAGCAGCAGTGGGCTTTTCGCCGCTCAGCATCTGTGCAATGGCGGTAATACGCTCGTCGTTATTCAAAAGCTTAACTGAAGTGATGATCTTATCTCCTTTGATGGCCTTATACACAAAATAATGTGCATTGGCTTTTGCCGCAATTTGTGGTTGATGCGTAATGGAAATCAGCTGATGCCCTTTTGATAATTCTTTCATGATATTACCAACCTGCTTGGCAGCTTCACCACTGATGCCGGTATCAATTTCATCAAATATTAACGTAGGTAATTGCAGTTTTTGCGCTACTAAAGATTTTATGCAAAGCATTAACCTGCTCAGCTCACCTCCGCTGGCAACTTTACGTAAAGGTTCAAAACGATTGCTTTTATTGGCATCAAATAAAAACTCAATCGCTTCACTTCCTGTATGACTTAATTCAACAGCAGTCAGTTCAATTTTAATTTGTGCATTGGGCATCCCCACCTGCTTTAATAAACCATTCACTTTTTCTGTAAAAGGTTTGATGGCTTTATGGCGGTTAGCAGCAATTGTTTTTGCCAATTGTTCGCACTCCTTTAATAACGAAGCAGTAAGTTTTTCTTTTTGTGCAATGGCTTCGCTGATGTTCAGCACATCATTTAATTTTTCCTGTAATGCTTCTTTAACAGCAAGCAATTCGCTGGTGGAATTTACGCTGTGTTTTTTCAATAGTTTATAACCCAATGAAATCTTATCATTCACTTCCTGTATGCGTTCAGGACTGTATTGTACGCTATCATTGATCTGTTCCAGTTCATCTGCAATATCCTGTAATTCTATCTGTGTGCTTAATAAACGTTTATTCAAGCCTTCAATAGCACCATGATATTGTTCTAAACCATGTAAACGATTATTTAGTGCTTTCAGTTGTTGCACTATCGGCTGCTCACTTTCTTTCAATTCGAAGTAAATACTGCCTAATTGCTGTTTTATATTTTCGGCATTACTTAACAACTTTAATTCTGCATCCAGCTCTTCTAATTCGTTGTCTTTAAAATTAGCCTCTTCCAGTTCGTCGAATAAAAATTTATTATAGTCGTAACTGGTATTGGCAGTGGTTTGTTGCTGTTGTAATTCCTGTAGTTCTTTTTTTGTTCTGGTAAATTGATTGAACTGCGTGCTGTATTGCTGCAATAATTTTCCGTTATCTGCCAATGCATCCAATACTTCCCGCTGAAAATCTGCATCGCCTAGTTCCAACGTATCAAACTGCTGGTGCAGATCCACCAGCGCCGCACTTAATGCTTTTAACTGGTTTACATTTACCGGGGTATCATTAATAAATGCCCTTGATTTTCCATTAACCGCAATCTCTCTTCTTATCACCAGTTCTTCTTCTGCATCAAGGTCATTCGCTGCCAGGAATTGCTTTACCGCAGTTTTGTTTTCGCTGTTGAAATAACCTTCCACCACGCATTTCTTTTCTTTTTGCTGCAATACGCTGCTATCAGCTCTTTCGCCCAGTATTAAGCCCAGGGCGCCCATTAAAATACTTTTACCGGCTCCTGTTTCACCGGTGATGATATTGAGGTTATCACTGAAATCGATAATAAGATCATCAATGATAGCGTAATTCTGTATGTGTAATTTTGAAAGCATAATTTGATGGAGCAAATTAGAGAATATCCCGCAGATTTCGCTGATGCCGCAGAAGAAAGTAGACTATTTTGCCTGCGGCAAAAAAATTGGCCACGGATTCCACAGATTTTCACGGATTATTTTCATAATAAAACCAAGTTCCGGCCAAGTGTATTAATCCGTGAAAATCTGTGCCATCCGTGGCAAAAAAACATCCCGACGTATGTCGGGATGTTTTAATTATTTTGCGGTAGATCCGGATAGCATATCCGGAGCACTTATTTTACTTCTACAGTATCATTTAAATCTGCGTCAACTAAAATACGGCCGCAGTTTTCGCACACCATTACTTTTTTACGCAGCTTAATTTCACTTTGTTTCTGCGGAGGAATAGCATGAAAACAACCACCACAGCTATCTCTTTCTACCGGTACTACTGCTAAGCCATTACGGTAGTTTTTACGGATACGATCGTAGCTCAATACCAATCTTTCATCAACATGAGTTCTTGCTGCTTCTGCTTCTTTATTATAGTGCTTTTCTTCTTTTTCAGTTTCGCTGATGATCTTTTCCAGCTCCCCTTTTTTACCGGCAAGGTTATGTTCTTTGGTAGCTACTGCTTTCTTTGCAATTTCCAGTTGTCTTGCTTTATCAGAAATTTCTTCAGTAGCATCTTTAATGTGCTTTTCGCAAAGTTTCACTTCCAGGGTTTGCATTTCAATCTCTTTATTGATCGCTTCAAACTCACGGTTGTTCTTTACATTCTCACTTTGCTTTTCGTATTTTTTAATCAGCTCTTCCGCTTCTTTGATACCATTTTTCTTTTGTTCGATAAATTCCTGGATACCATTTATTTCTTCTTCCACACGGGTTTGTCTTGCATGTAATCCTTCAATTTCATCTTCAAGGTCTTTAACCTCCATAGGTAATTCACCTTTAAGAATTTGAATTTCGTCCAGTTTGCAATCTATTTTTTGCAATAATACCAGGGACTTTAATTTTTCTTCAACGGAGAAATCTTTTACTGAAGCCATATTTTAATTTTAGATTTTAGATTTGTGATTTCAGATTTTTTAAAGACAGGCGTTTTAAAAGCCATCTGTAGATCATCCTTATCTTTTCTTAAAAATACTGAACTGGATTGGTATTCAGGCCAGTTTTAAGGACGGCAAAGTTAGGGAATTTTTCTGTCAAAACCTCAAATAACAGGTCGGTGGTGAACTGTTCGCTCTCGTAGTGGCCAATATCAGCAATTACCAGGCGGCCGTTGGCATCAAAAAACTCGTGGTATTTGATGTCGGAACTGATATAGAAATCAGCACCAGCCGCTATTGCAGCCCCGATTAAAAAGCTACCGGCACCCCCACAAAGGGCCACTTTTTGCACTTCTTTTCCCATTAAAGCTGTGTGCCTGACCATTGAAATGTTAAAAATTTCTTTTATACTTTTTAGGAAATCGACTTCAGCCATGGGGGTGGGCAATTTGCCTATTAAACCGCTGCCAATCACCTGGCTGGTATTTTCTAAAGAAATTATGTCATAAGCCACCTCCTCATAGGGATGCGCCTGAATGAGGGCATTATAAATTGGTTTCTCCAACCAGGCAGGAAAGATCACCTCTATTTTGATCTCCTCTTCAGTATGCCTTTTGCCGATTGTTCCAATAAAAGGCATTGTGGTTGCGCCAGGTTTAAAAGTGCCTGAACCGGGACTATTGAAGCTGCATTCGCTGTAATTACTGATTTTTCCGCCGCCGGCAGCAAAAATCGCATTGCGTACTTTGTCTGCATGCTCAACCGGGGCAAAGGTGAACAGCTTTTTTAATACCCCTTTTTTAGCTTGCAACACTTCATAGTTCATTAAACCTAATTTATCAGCGATGGTGCCATTTACACCGTATAGCCAGTTATCGAGGTTTGTGTGAATGGCATAGATGGCAATATCATTTTTTATGGCAGTGATGATGATTTGTTCCACATAATTGCTGCCGGTTATTTTTTTCAATCCGCCAAATACAATAGGGTGATGCGCCACGATCAAGTTGCATTTTTTTTCGATGGCTTCTTTTACCACCTCTTCTGTTGCATCCAATGTTGTAATAATTCCCGTACATTGCCAATTGGCATTACCTGTAATAAGGCCGGCATTATCGTAACTTTCCTGTAATGTAAGGGGTGTCGTTTTTTCTAAGGAAGTTATTATATCCTGAATGATCATGTATAAATATTAAAGTATGAAATCAGCAATGTTGTACGATGAATATAAAACAAAGATGCAAAAAATAGCCGATGTAAAATACGCATCAGCAGTTTTGCAATGGGACCAGGAAACGTATTTACCCCCCAAAGGAAATACCATACGCGGCAAACAGATTGCCACATTGAGTGAAATAGCCCACCAGCAATTTACCGATGAAAAAATGGGTGTATTACTTAAAGAATTGGCAGGCAAAGACGATTTGAGTGATGCCGAAAAAAAGAATGTGGAGCTGAGCCTGACCGATTATACCAAAGCCACCAGGTTCAGCAGCCATTTTGTGCGGCAGCTAAGCGAAACCACCAATAAAAGTTTTCATGCCTGGATACAGGCGAGAAAGGAAAATGCATTTGCTATTTTTCAGCAACCCCTGGATGACCTGATACAACTGAAAAAACAGGAAGCTGAAATTTTGGGATATGAAAAACATCCTTACAATGCTTTAATGAATGAGTATGACAAAGGATTAACTGTAGCCATTACAGATAAAGTTTTTGCAGACCTTAAACCTCAATTATCAGTTTTATTAAACACTATAAAAAATAAAACACAGGCAGACAGCTACTTTCTGCACCAGCATTTTGATAAAGACCAGCAATGGAAATTTGGCGTGGAAATTTTAAAACGCATGCAGTTTGATTTTGAAGCCGGCAGGCAGGATATAAGCGAACATCCTTTTACCATCAATTTTAATAATGCCGATGTAAGGGTTACCACAAGAATAGATGAAACCGATTTTGGTAACATGACCTGGAGTTGTATACATGAGGGCGGGCATGCTTTGTACGAGCAGGGTTTACCCGGTGATGAATACGGATTACCCCTGGGTGAGTACGCCAGCCTGAGCATTCACGAAAGCCAGAGCCGCCTGTGGGAAAACAATGTGGGCAGGGCTTTACCCTTCTGGCAACACAATTTTCCGCTGGCAAAAACGTTCTTCGCTAAGCAGTTTGGCAAGATAACCACCAGGGAATTTTACAGGGCCATCAATAAAGTACAGCCTTCATTAATAAGAACCGAAGCCGATGAACTGACCTATCATTTTCATGTGATGATACGGTACGAGATAGAGAAAATGCTGATAGACGGAACGATTGCAACCAAAGATATTCCTGCATACTGGAATGAACATTACGAACAATATTTAGGTGTAAAAGTACCTGATGATAAAAGAGGTTGCCTGCAGGATGTACACTGGAGCCATGGCAGTTTTGGTTATTTTGCCACCTATAGTTTGGGAAGTTTGTATGCCGCACAATTGTATGCAGCGATAAGCAGGGAAAATGACTCTTTGGAAAAAGAAATAGCGGATGGCAATAACGCCACTTTGCTCAACTGGCTTAAAAAAAATATTTATCCGTACGGCAGGTATCACACTTCTGAGGAATTGTGTAAAAAAGCCACAGGCGAAACATTAAACAGTACCCATTTTATTAATTATGCCACTAAAAAATACAGTGATATTTACAATACTTAAAAATGAAGGTATGCCGGGTATAATCTACAGGTCGAGGTTTATTATTGCACTGGCTTTTGCAGTATTGTTACTGCTGAGCAGCTGTAGTAAAAGCGCCATTATTGCGGCTAACAGAAGTTTACTGGAACAATATTTTGAAGACAATATTTTAAATAAAGATTTTGTGGTGGAAGAGGCTACTGACAATGGCACCAGCCTGACCGCACAGTTTAACGGTTATACATTTAAGCTTACCAAAAACACCTTACTTGATGGCCCTATGACGGCTACAATGGGTACCACTGTTCTTTCCGGAACCTGGAGCTCCAATGATGATTATAGTAAACTGGTGATCACCCTGCCCAATTCGGTTACGGCCTTCAGCTTCTTAAACCGTGAGTGGAAGTTCACTAAAAAAGCCCTCCCTATTATGGAATTAGCCCCCTGGGGCACCACGGAACCTAAAGTTTTGCACATGCAGCGCTTGTAAATGTGGATAAACTTCCTTAACTTAGCTTTTCGCAGAATTTTTAGCTTACAACCTTATACTAATTGTCTTAAACCACAACGGAAATACTCGTCCTGGCTATTTTCTTTCTAACACAATTTTTTATCTGGTTTTGAGTTATAGCAGCATACAGCTTTGGCTGTACTGTCCAATTATTCATAAAAAACAACGCACTAACAATGACTGCCAGCACTGGAGTCAAATACAGTTTAATTGCTGTATTATCAGTTTTTTTAAGTTTTTCAACAAAAGCTCAATTAACTGCTAATTTTACAGCCACTCCTTTGGCGGGTTGTGCACCGCTTGTAGTAAGTTTCACCGATCAATCCACAGGCTCTCCCACCCAATGGAAATGGGATCTGGGCAATGGCACCATTTCTTTTCTTCAAAATCCTTCTGTTACTTATTTTAATCCCGGCCAATATACGGTTAAGTTAGTGGTGCATGATGTAAATGGAGATTCCAATACCATTATTAAAACACAATACATTACTGTAAATGCAGCGCCGGCAGTTGCCTTTACAGGAGCTCCGTTAACGGGCTGTTTTCCCTTACCGGTAAATTTTACCGACCAAAGTACTTCCGGCAGCGGTACTATCAGTACCTGGCAATGGGATTTTGGCGATGGTGCATCCAGCAATATTCAAAACCCTTCTCACACCTATACCGGATCGGGTAACTATAATGTTACTTTACGATTAACCAATAGTGCTGGTTGCAGCAAGGTGTTAACAAAGCTGCAATATGTAAAAATCAGCAGTGGTGTACATGCCGATTTTTCTAATAACACCCCTTCCGCCTGTAACCCACCGGTAACTGTTAATTTTCAAAATTTATCAACCGGTACAGGTGTATTAACTTACCAATGGAGTTTTGGTGATGGTGGTACTTCCACAGCAGCCAATCCTTCTCATATTTACAATACCGCAGGTATTTATACCGTAAGGCTGATCACTGCTAACGGTGGCGGCTGTACTGATACCATTACCAAAACAAATCTTATCAATATAGGCACTATCAATGCCGCCTTTACCAGTGCCGGCAGTGTTTGTGTAAATGCCCCGTTACTCTTTACCAATACTTCGGCACCGGCACCTGTTGCTGCAGCCTGGGATTTTGGTGATGCCACTACATCCACACAAATCAACCCGGTAAAAATATACAGCACACCCGGAGTTTACCAGGTGCGTATGATTGCAGATTTCGGAGGCTGCCTTGATACCGCTTACAAAACCATTACAGTTTTAAATAAACCCACGGCAACCTTTACTGCAACCAACACCAGCGGCTGCCAGGCCCCGCTTACTGTTAGTTTTAATAATACCAGTACCGGTGCAGCCATTTATAACTGGGATTTTGGCGATGGTAATACCTCTGCCGTACGCAACCCTATACATACCTACAACAGCACGGGAACATTTACCGTTACATTGATAGCGACAAATGCCAATGGCTGTTCGGACACTTTGAAAAAGATTGACCTGGTAAAAATTATACCGCCACAGGTTAGCATTAATAATCTGCCGGTGGCTGCGTGTGCCCCATTAACCTGGACATTTTCAGCTACCATAAATTCTGTTGACCCGGTAATAAGTTACCACTGGGATTTTGGTGATGGCAATACGTCCACTGCCATCAATCCAACACATATTTTTGCTGCAGGTGTTTATGATATACAACTTATTATTACCACTGCCGGAGGGTGTACGGATACGGCAACGGTTACACGTGGTATCACAGCTTCCGTAAAACCGGTTCCAAATTTAGTGGCTACGCCAAGAGATGTGTGCGCCCACCTTCCTGTAAATTTCACTGATCTTTCTACAGGTACCATTACCAACTGGCTTTGGAATTTTGGTGATGGCGGCACCTCAACAGAACAAAACCCAAGCCATACATATGAGGATACCGGCTATTTTACTATTACTTTAATTGTTTGCAATGCCGGTTGCTGCGATTCTATCAAATTCTTAAATTACGTACATATTAATCCGCCCATTGCAGCATTTGATGTGGATTTTTTATGCAGATCTAAAACACGTACGTTTACCGATAAATCCATTGGTGCTGATGAATGGAACTGGAATTTTGGTGATGGCAATACTTCTACACAACAAAGTCCGGTACATACTTTTGCAGATACCGGAACCTACACTATTTCTTTACGGGTAAAAAATTATACTACAGGTTGCGAATACACGAAAATAACAACTGTACGCATCATCGATGAAAGAGCCAGCTTCACCGCTTCAGATTCTGTAATTTGTAAAAACAATGCGGTAAACTTTACTGCTACCGGTAATAATAATGCCAATGTGGCCAGTTATGAATGGTCGTTTGGTGATGGCGCTACCGGCGGCAATGCCAGCACCTCACATATCTATACGCAGGCCGGCAAATACACGGTGCAATTAATAGTAACTGATATTTTTAATTGCAAAGACACTTTAATAAAATCCCTGTACATACAGGTAGACGGGCCTACTGCAGGCTTTGCACCCAGCGTGCCCGGCAGCTGTTTACTAAGTGCTATCACCTTCACCGATAATTCTGTAACAGATGGTACGCATCCCATCAGCAGCTGGACATGGACCTACGGAGATGGCATCATTGATACCTTAACAGCTCCCCCGTTTCAACACACTTACAGCGGGCCCGGCGTTTACACCGTATCGTTGAAAGTTACAGACAGTAAGGGCTGTGTTGATTCTATTGTAAAAAACAGTGTTATTATTATTTCAAAGCCGGTAGCTGGTTTTGCTACAGCAGATACTTTATCGTGCCCCACCAGGTTGATTACATTTACCAATAGTTCAACAGGCCCGGGCTTAAATTATACCTGGCATTTTGGTGATGGCACTACCAGTACTGCCACCAATCCCACACACAGTTATGCGGCTGATGGCTTATACACCATAAAATTATTTATTACTGATCAGTACGGTTGCAGTGATTCGCTCATCATTCCTGATTATGTAAAGATCGTTTCGCCACATTCCAATTTCAGTATGAGTGATTCGTTGGGTACATGCCCGCCTTTGTTTGTAAGTTTCACCAATCAATCACAAAACTTTACTGCTGTACACTGGGATTTTGGTGACGGCACGTCCACACAATCCGATAACCCTTCTCACTTTTACAATGTACCGGGTGTTTATTTTGCTAAATTAACCGTCACCAGTCCGGGTGGTTGTACCGATGTTTATCAAAGAAAAATTACCGTTCGGGGACCGGTGGGCAATTTTACCTATGGCCCTATCAATGGCTGCAAACCTTTAACGGTACATTTTGCTGCCACCACGCAAGACAGGCTTTCGTTTATATGGGATTTTAATGATGGTACCACCACGTCTACTTTAGATTCTGTAATGTCGCACACTTATGCCATTCCCGGCATTTATGTACCCAAAATGATATTAGTAGATCCGGGAGGATGTGTGGTACCCATACTAGGCCCGGATACAATTATTGTAAATGGTGTTGCTGCCAACTTTGGATTTATTAATCACAATTATTGTGATGCTGCTTCCATTGCATTTTCTGATTCGTCTATAAGCAATGATGTTATTACCAGTTATGCCTGGGATTTTGGTGATGGCCATACCTCTGTTTTGCAAAACCCAACGCATTTTTACAGCACACCGGGGCTTTATTTTCCGCAATTAATTGTTACCACACAAAGTGGTTGTGCCGATACATTAAAAAATCCTGCGCCGGTAAGAATCGTCGCCTCACCACAAGCCAGTATCGGCAGCACAGGCAATGGTTGTGCGCCACTAACTGTTAGCTTTAGGGGACAATTATTAATACCGGACACTTCTGCTATACAATGGCACTGGAATTTCGGCAATGGCAATACTTCCCTTATACAAAATCCGCCATCACAGATCTATACCACTGCAGGCACTTATAACGCCAGGCTGATCGCTATTAACAGCAGCGGCTGTGCAGACACCATCACTAAAACTATTGATGCTTTTGTAGTGCCCATTGTTGATGCCGGTGCCGATACTTTAGTGTGCAGGGGCAATAGCATTTCCTTAAATGCAACAGGTGCAGCTTCCTATACCTGGACACCTGCTACAGGACTGAGTTGTACCAATTGTGCCAGGCCAACAGCCAAACCCGACTCTGCTACCAACTATATTGTAAAAGGCACTACCCTGCAGGGTTGCAGTAATACCGACAGTGTGCTGGTAAAAGTAAAACAACGTTTTACGATGTTGAACAGCCGGGGAGATACTTTGTGCAAAGGCAGTTCGGTGCGGTTATTTGCCAGCGGAGGATTCTCTTATGTATGGAGTCCTTCTTCAGGATTGAGCAGTACCTCCAGCGCAACTCCATTAGCAACTCCGCAAAACACCACTACCTATAAAGTAATTGGTACCGATGATAAAGGCTGTTTTAAAGATACCGGCTTTGTTACGGTAAAAGTGTATCCTATACCTACAGTAGAAGCAGGCAACGACAAAACTATTAATGTTGGACAAACAGTTGACCTGATGCCCACCATCTCGGCCGATGTAAGTACAGTGGTTTGGACACCAACACAAAGTATTGTACAATATCATAACCCAGGCATTACCGTTAAACCAAGAGAAACCACCGAATACATGGTTGAGGCAAGCAATGCCGGCGGCTGCAAAACCCGTGATCATGTAACCGTATTTGTTATTTGTAATGGCGCCAATGTTTTTATACCGAATACTTTTTCTCCCAATGGCGACGGGGTGAATGATATTTTTTACCCGAGAGGTACAGGCCTTTTCTCCATTAAAACCTTACGCATCTTCAACCGCTGGGGCGAAGTGGTGTATGAAAAAAATGGTTTTATGCCTAACGACGTTAATGCCGGGTGGAATGGCACGGTGAGGGGCATGAAACAGAATCCTGATGTATTTGTTTATACTGTGGATATTATTTGCGACAACAGCAGCGTGCTGACGCTGAAGGGTAACGTGGCTTTGATACAGTAATCAGCTCATCAATTAAAATTATCCTGCTTTTCTTTTATTTTAAGTTATTGATGCCAATAGGATGTTGCAGGTTCAAAACAAAAATTTGTTCTTCGTAGCTGCTGGTTCGTGCGCCGCTGGAGTATAGGTTGATTTAAGTAAGAGGAAAGAATAATTTAAAAATATGCTAAAAGTAATTTTATTTACAACTACGTTGGCATTGATTCTAAGTGTTTGTTCGGGCCAATCCTCTTACGAGAAAGGTCATAAGGAATATCTAGATGGCGATTTGAATAAGGCAATCGCATTTTTTTCGGCTTCAATAGATACGAAGAAGGACATCTATGACTCCTACGTACTGAGGGGGGCATCTTATGGTATTCTAAAAGAATATGATAAAGCAGTTTCAGATTTGGATTTTGCAATTAGATTAGATTCTAATAATTATAAAGCGTATTACCAATTTGGAAGAATTTATTCATATAAAAAAGAATATACATTAGCTATACAATGTTATAACCTTGCTATAAGTAAAAATGAGTCAAGGGCAAATATTTATGATGATAGAGCTATTTGCAAATTAATGGTCAATGATTTCAGCGGAGCAGTTTTAGACGAAAACATGGCTATTAATTTAGATTCTACCAGTAGTGAATATTATTGTAATCGGGGATATGCAAAAAGTAAATTATTGCTGTATGAAAGTGCAATAATAGATTTTACTGCTTCTATTAAAATTGAGCCAAATCAAAAAGCTTTTGCAAATAGAGGATTTGCATATTCAGCAATTGGAGACGAAAAAAAGGCTATAAATGATTTTAATAAGTCTCTTAGTTACAATTTAAAAAACGCCGAAGTGCTTTTTTTTAGAGGTCTTGCATATAAAAGATCAGGAAAAATGAAAGAGGCTTGTGAAGACTTCAAAAATAGTAGCGAACTTGGATTTACAGAAGCAATTAATGAACAAAAAAGTACATGTAAATAAGGGAAATTATGATACCGAGAGTGGCTCTTTTGATCTTGTCCCTTTTAATTACAAAAGTTACGTTTTCTCAGTTAAATGACTGCGATGACAAACCTGTAACCCAATCTTTTTTTGGGGAATTTCTGGGTAATTCAGGAGCATTATTGTCTATAAACTATGAAAGAATTTTTGGAAGTAACCCGAAAAATAAAATTCATTATTCAATAAGAGCAGGATTTGCCTCATCTGTAAGACATGCAGATAGTACCAGAATTTATAATATACCTTTAGAGTTCAATATCTACTATGGGAAAAAAAGGCATTTTATGGAATCAAGTTTAGGTTGGACGGGCATTATAGGTAAAGATTTTACAGATATGACATTTACGCCCGCGAAATATTACCAAGCTTTTGAAAATTTATACACATTTAGGATAGGTTATCGTTTAATTACTCAGGGGGGAGGTTTTATTAGAGTCGCGCCTTTAGTATTACAATTAACAAATTATGGGCAAACCAAACTAAGGTATACAATAGCTATTGCTGCAGGATATTGTTGGTAAACAATTGAAATAGTAGCTCCTTTCAAAACTTCATAGCCTTTAGTTAATACCGTTCTTACAGCCCGAACAAGATCTTTTACTTTGGCACCAAGGGTCTTGTATTTATAGGGCTTGCCTGCGGCAAGTATTCCTAACCGTTTGACTGCGGCTTTTGCATTTGCGTAGCAAATGCAAAACAAGTTCTTTCAATTATAGTATTTAAAAAATTCAACTTAAAAATAACCTTACTTAAACCCTTTATTGTATTCTCTTTTTTAAAAACCAGATAATTTGACCCTCTGCCGTTTGCTGCTCCATTACTTTACCGTAACATACGAAAGGTCTTGATACCAATGGTGTTACAGAAATCAATCTTCAGCCCTTGATTGACTTGAATAGCCTTGCCCTTTGACATAATATGTTTTTCGTCTAATCCCTTTATAGTGTTCTGTCCATAACCCATTTTTCACAGGTTCAAAATACTGACTAACTGTAAGTTTTCCTCTTAACCCATGCCCTTTAGGTGAACTAAAATATTGCTTTAATGTGTCCAAAGAACTTTCGTAGTAACCTTTGTCATATAATTTGTTATTTTTGTAAACTTCACAATAACATTTCCCTCGTGTATCAAAAAAAACGAATCTGAAATAGGTGTTTTCAGTGTGATTATAGATAATTGTATCGTTAATGTTTACACTATCAGAAAGAATAATTATTCTGTTATAGTCAGAAAAATTAATTGGAAGTGGCCATTTTTGGCACTTTGCCGAATTAAGCTTTAAAAGCAATATTAGAATTAGACTTATTAGTTTGTAAGTTTTCATAAATAATATTATTTAATTTTTTGTAACAGTTACACTACTTTTATTAAATGAGTTGTTCGAAGAATTTGTATCGGTAATTTGTGTTATCGTACCATTCACAGTAATCTTATCTTTACTTAAGCCAGATTTTTGAGTAGCAAATTTTCTATATTCTCTCTTAACATTTTCAACAATCACCTCTGTTACTTTCCCTTTTCCATATAGACTTATATCGATAGAGATAGAAGTAACACTTTCATCTGCTTTTATCGCAGTCAATCTTTCTTCAAATTGGTCTGATTGATCTATAATTTTGTCATTTTTATCCATACTATAATGCATCCAAGGAACACTTTTGAAACCATCAGCACTAAATACAGTCGCTCCCTTAATTACAGTAGGAAAGGTTTTACGGGCCTCATAAAAATCACTTCCTGGTACTGCATCAGACGCCTATTGTACAGAATTATTATCAGGATAAGAATAGATGGAATTTTTTTTGCCATTCTCATATATTTTGTTGCTTGATTGGAATATTGCTTTTTCCTGCGGATTCAAACCCAATGTTGGCGAGTTTTGCACTACATTCATTTGAATGGATTTTGTTCCTTCTCTATACACTTCAAACACTAAAACATATCCCTGAGCGATTTTACCTCCTACTTGGTTTCCTTTAATAACCTGATGTACATTTTGATCTACTATTTCTTTCGTCAGTTTCTTTGTCCTAATCTCTATTTTATATGTAATTTTTTTCTGGTCTTTATAATGTATAACAGCTTTTTGCTCTTCTCCATCTAGATCGATAGCAGCAACCGGCATGTTTCCCGCAAATTAAAAACGAGTATACCATGGAAATGAATGTGTCAAGGGATCTACACTCAGAAATTTTCCAATTCTTGGATTATAAATTCTATACCCATAATCATATTCATTTCCATTAAACCCATACCTGTACCCACTTCCAGAGGAGTAATTCCTGCCCGGCTGGTTCATCCCGAATGGGGCGCACGAAAATCAAAGAAGTTCTGAGTTTAAATATACAAAAAGACTCCCACTTTTAACTTTGCCTCTACTGTCGTTAGTATGATTACGTGCTGGCTTACCCGACCCACAAATATCAGCGACAAAAAGGTATACTTTTGTGGTTAGAATTGACTGTTTACTCAAGCCGGCGGAGCTTGGCCACCAATAACTATGTACCGCTACCGGCAATGTTGGTGAAGTCGATGCTATTCAATAACAAAGCAGTAGAGTAAAAATTTTAAAGTTTCGCTTTTCAGTTAGTTGTCATTTTCAAAATGGAGGGATAAACATTGCGAGACTTTCCTTTCAAATAAAGAGAGTCAGATATTATTGAATATTCTGCTCTTTGTGAACCTCTTACTTTTGTTATTAGTTTTAGGTTAATTCTATTTGTGTCCAAAAATACATAATATCCACTAAATTTTAGTGTATCAATCTTAAGGCTTATATCACCCTTGTCATAAACGAATACTATGTTAAATTTCTTGATTGTTGTATCAAAATAAAAATTCCAGGTTTTAGATTCATTATGAAATGCATAACATACGTTATCGGTTTTACTGTATTTGTCTCTCAGTTGGCCAAAAGAATTGTCAATAAACATACTTAAGATCAAACTTATAAAAACATATTTGTGTTTCATTTTTAATATCTGTATTTAGAATTTCATTATTTTACTAATCCCACTTGTTGGAAATGGTATTGATTGAATGATTTTTAATTTTTTTTTTCGCCTTCCTTATCACCCAATCTTAAATTGGAAAATATAATCCATTGTTCTATTAATTTATCATAAATAATTTTTGCTTCTGGTGTAAAAGCAATAAAACCAGGTTTCCCATCGCCATGATGAATAAAATTGTAGAACATTCTCTGTTCCAAATTAGTATTTGTTGCTTTACTTAACTCCTTGCGAATGATGTTTTCAAAAATAACCGGTCCGTCAAGTGGCATTTTGTGTCCTTTATTGTCATGAGGAAAATTATTATGAAATGGGGTATGAAATATCTCATAAAAAAATGTTAGGGCATAGCCATTTGTTGTAGTATTTAAGTCTGAGCTAGTATTTTTAATTCCATAGTCGAGCTCTTTGGGATTTAAAAATATTTGTAAAGAATTATCGGGGTCGACGCACAAAACTTTTATCGTTTGAAAATCCATTTTTATAACTCGGGTTTCATCAGCAATTATATCAGTAAATTTTTTTTTGCAGTTAAACTGACTCCTTCATCAATAATAACGGCATGATTAAGTAAATGCTCATCTACAAGTTCCAGATTTAATCCTGTCTTCTTTTTTAAATCATCAACTAATTTATTTGCTGATTTCTTAATATTTTTTCTGATACCCTTTGAATTTGTGCCAACGTCAGCCTTGTCTCCATCTACGTCATTGAGCAATATGGGATTGCTGTTAAAAGCACTATAAGGACTTATTGAAATATTGGGTTTGGGGGCCAAATTTCATCTTTTCCCAATTCTGCTATCATATTCCCAAAATCTCGCTGTCATTAAGTTCTCTGCAACTTCTGGCGACTTCTCTTGCTCATTAACCCCATACCTGTAGCTACTTCCCTGCGCAAACTTCCTACCCGGTTGTTCCATCCCAAATGGATAGTAGTTAACTCAAAGAACTGTATTACTAAAAATACAGAACTCAAATTTTTTATACGCAGACCTTTTTTATTACGATTTAGCGGCTGCTTTGGCAATCCGTTACCCTTTCAATTTTTCCACCAGCGCCACATACTCTGCCATCGCTGTTTCCTTTGTCTTTCCTTTTAATGAAGACCAGGCTTCGTATTTGGCTTTGCCCACAAAATCGAATGGGTTAGAGGGGGCTTCTGTATTTACATCACCTTCGGTACCTTGTTTGTACAGCGAATACAATTGCAGTAAAGTTTCGTTATCCGGCTTTGCAGAAAGGTTTTTACTATCGGCTGCGGCTTTTTCAAATTGTGCTTGTAATTCCATAATATTATTTTTTATGAAGGTATATTTTTTAAATCAAATAGGAAAGGGTTGTCAACCCGGCATTGAGATTGAGCCAATAAAAAAGCAGGGATTATAAAATCCCCGCCGTTTGCATATATCCATTATAACCAAAAACCACAGTGCATCATTATAATGCCCTGTTACTCTTTCAATATACTTTTTTGTAAAACATTTTCGGCATTACGCACCACCAGCATATACATACCTTTGGAAATGTACGCCTGCAAATTGATGGTGTACACACCCTGGTTCCTGATATCCAGTGTTCCGGTTTGTACCACCTGGCCCGCAGTGTTTGTAATAGTATAATTATAGGTGCCTTTAACCACATCTCCTGCATAAATATCTATCCTGTCGCTTACCGGGTTTTTCAACACATAAAAATCTTTGCGGCCATCCTGCGTTGTTGTAATAATTACAATTCCCGAATATTTTACCTGACCGTTATCATCAATACATTTTAAGCGATAGTATACTTTACCCTGCATAGCAGCTACATCATCATAGGTATATTGTTCCGTACTGCTGTTATTTTTAGCCTGCTGAATATTGATGGTAGTAAAGTTAACCGCATCATTACTGCGTTGCAATTCGTAATGCAATACGTTTACTTCGTTACCGATGGTCCAGTTAAGGCGGTTGTAATTACCATTACGCACGCCTGTAAAACTGATAATATCCAGAGGCAGTACCCAGCTGGTACTGGCAATGGTAAAATTGTTATTGAATGCAGCTACGCTGTTGGAGGTAACTGTGCCCGTGGTGGCCACAGCTCCTACACCAGTACCCCCGATATTTGTCCAGAAGGAGCCATTGTAATATCCTGCTCTTATACCGGTGATCAATACCTGCGGTACGGGTATTTTAGCATTATCCCAGTTCATTACCACTTTGGCATTAGCACCACTTATTCTATTGATCTTCCAGTATTCATTGGTATCAATCAATACAATGGGAGAAAAGAGATTGGTGCGGTTGGGAGTAGGATTATCAAAATGCCTGACATTAAATTCGCTGCTTGCGGTAAGGTTGGTTAAAGCAATAGTACGCTCATAGGTAGCATTACCTACAGGGAAAACAAAATCGGTACTGCCGAATTTTTTCACCCAGCCATCTACATGTTTCGTATCACCATCACCGGTATAAGACGAACCTGCTTCGTACACCATATAGTTAGGTGTAGCCGATGTGGTAATTAAACCGGCCGTATAGGTATGCACACCACTCACACTTAGGTTATTGTTAATGGTAATGCCTGCATTATTATTGGTAACCAGGTTATAGGTTTTAAACATTTGCGACCCTATTATAGATTGCATGCTGCTGCCATTTAGATATAAGGTTCCTGTTCCGGCAGACATACCTACCTGGTTATTGGTAATATCCTGTTTTACATACATACTGCCGTTGTTGGTAAGCGTTGCTCCTGCTGCATTTATCAAAGGCCCGTTGATATAGAATATACCTGATGCAGGAACGCTCAAAATACCATTGTTCTGTACTGTTACCTGTGCTGTTATGCAGCTGTTGATAACAAACAGTAAAGCAAAAGTTGCAACTGTTCTTATAATTTTTTTCATAGTATTTATTTTATGTACTAAAAATTGTCAATTAATAAAATACTATATTAGTTATTGGCCAGGATATACCAGCTGGTGCCATTAGATTGTATCATTACACTTTCATATTGCGTTGTTAATACACGGGTGGTAGCGCCATCAATTGTTTCTGAAGCATTTCCATCTACTGTTACGTTATTCAGGGCTGCTGATATTTTCTTAATTACGTATACCCTGCCCGAACAGCCTGCTGCTGCAGGAAGGGTGATTGTAATTGCACCAGTGTTGTTACATACAATTGTATAGTCGCCTGCAGTTGCCGTGTAGTTAGTTGTTTTAGTAGTAATAGCTAAAGCCTGGCTGCCATTAACCTGTAAAGTTGATGTAGGCGCATTAGTACCAATACCTACATTTCCACTGCCGTCAATGCGCATTCTTTCGTTAACAGCCTGGGCTGTACCACCTGTCATAAATACCACCGACTTAGCAGCATTAGCCGTTCCGATTAAAAAGTTATTTCCCATAGTGTACAGGTAACCGTCATTAGCAGCGCCCATTACACCTCCACTATAGTTACCGCCATTAATCCCCATATCAATATAGTTACTGGTTTCATTACCGTTATTGGCTGTAGCCACCACATCTGATGAGGCACTGGTACCGGTTGAGTTATTCTGAATATTTAACTGCAGGTAACTATCAATTGAGCCTTTACCCACAATAGCATTTACTGAAGTGGTTGTTCCTGCATCTACCAATAATTTTTCACGGTTAGTGCCCGAAAAAGTTTCTGTACCAATACCTACAGACAAACTGCTGTTACTACGGTCGCCAATGATCACTTCATTTGCTAATGTTGCAGAAGCATTGTAACCAACTGCTGTAGAGTTTGTTCCGGTACCGGATACTGAAGCACCTGTGCCCAATGCAGTTGCATTCGAAATAGTTCCTACCGAAGCGCCATTCCCTATAGCAACACCGCTGTTACCATTAACTACAGCACCATTTCCTATAGCAACGGCAGGGGTTATACTAAAAGCAGTAGTAGCCCCGGTGCCCATTGCGATGGAGCTTGCACTATTGGAAACTGCAGTGGTACCAATTGCAATTGCATTGGCAGCATTGGTAGAAGTTTTATTAGCCAGGGTGCTGTTACTGCCAATTGCAATAGAGTTAGAACTATTTGCAGTGGCATTAGTACCTATTGCAACCGCATCGCTGATGCTAAAAGCAGTTACTGCACTTTTTCCGATGGCTACGGCATTAGTATTATTTGCTGTAGCACCATTACCCATTGCAACAGAATTACTTCCGTTAGTGGCTGCACCAACACCAATTGCAAATGAACTATCAGCACTTACAGTTGCACTGCTGCCAATAGCATAGGCATGGTTTTTATTAAAGCCTACATTAGCTGATGTACCCAATGCATACGAGTTAGCAGCGTTATTAATTGTTGCTCCGTTACCAAAAGCGATAGAGTTGGCATCAAATTTACCTACCTGTGTTCCATTTTCTTTTATTACTACTGCCTGTGCATCTGTTGTTCCGATAAAATTTGTACCGGGTGTTGTAGACGCATTACCGGTTAATGACCATGAATTAGCTGCTGCAGTGGCCGCACTTATTTTTCTGATAACACCGTTGTTGATGGTTACCACACTATCTGTACCTGCGCCGGTTTGCACACCGCCTAAATACAATGGATTGCTTGTTGCAGTTACCTGCAATTTATAAGCCGGGCTGGTATTGCCGATACCCACGTTTCCATTACCATCAATACGCATTCTTTCATTAGCGGATTGATTTGTACCACCTGTCATAAACACCAGCGATTTAGATGCTGTTGCAGTTCCCATCAAAAGGTTTTGCCCTACATTGTATAAATAACCATCATTGGCATTTCCCATCACACCACTGGTATTGCCACTACCATTAATACCCATATCGATATAGTTAGTGGTTTCGTCACCATTGTTTGCAGTAGCCACAACATCAGATGAAGAAGCGGTACCGGCTGATTGGTTTTGAATATTCAGTTGCAGGTAGTTGTTGATACTTCCTTTACCTACAATAGCATTTACAGAAGTGGTGGTACCTGCATCAACTACTAATTTTTCCGGATTCGTAGCATTGAAAGTAGCTGTACCAATACCCACAGTACCGGTATTGGTTAACGCAATACCATTGTTCCAGGTAATAGCGCCACCCTGTGTGTTGGTGTTGGCATATTGCCAGTAATACCTTCCATTTTCTTTACCTTCCACAAAGTTACCACCTGTTGTGGTGGAGCTTTTCCAGGCACCATCAAAATAAGCATCATAAGTATGATACACGGCATCATGTGACCAATGTAAATATTGCGATAACGGATAGTTATCTGCAGAAGTAGTGAATTGTAAATGCGGGCCATTTAGGGATGAGCCGGTACCTTCGATGGCAAATTTTGCTGCACCGATGGCTGCTTTAGGAATGGCGTTGGTACCAATCCCCACTTTACCTGTTCCGTCAATACGCATTCTTTCATTAGCAGATTGAGAGGTACCTCCTGTTAAAAATGCCAATGATTTTGATGCTGTTCCTGTGCCTATCAACATGTTCTGACCAATATTATACAGGTATGCATCATTGGCTGCGCCCATAACACCACTGGTGTTACTGCCACCATTGATACCCATATCAACAAAGTTGGTGGTTTCATCGCCATTGTTAGCTGTGGCCACCACATCTGATGATGCATTAGCACCTGCAGAATTATTTTGAATATTCAGCTGTAAGTAACTGTCTATAGATCCTTTTCCCACAATAGCATTTACCGAGGTAGTAGTTCCTGCATCTACCAATAATTTTTCAGGATTGGTTGCATTAAAAGTTGAGGTGCCCACGCCCAAACTACCGGTATTGGTAAGACGCATTTTTTCAGTATTGTTGGTAATGAACGGCAGCGAATAGTTACTGATAGTACCAATTGATTTTAAAGACGGCACTGAGTTACCATTCTGTGTCCAGTTGGTGCCCGAACCACCGGGTAAACTTTGTGCTGTAACATGCCAGTTGGCACCGTTACTTATTAATGTTATGGTTTCATTGGCTGAAGTCAGCGACCATGAACCGGCACCATCAATAGTTTGTGCTGATGTTGTGGCAATGGTTAGTGCCGGCGTAGGGCCTGTGGTACTTGCGTTTTTTATCATGTAGCTTCTGCCATCGCAACCTACTGCTGTAGGCAATGTTACTGTAGCGGCACTGGTACCGGTAAACACCAAAAGGTTATCGGTGGCAGCAGCTGTAGTACTTGCGGTGAAAGACCTGTAATTGGTAGACATTGACCCCCGTACATCTAATGTGGAATTAGGTGTAACGGTTCCAACGCCAACCTGGGCGAAAGAGATTACGGCACATAGTAATGCCATGACTGTGATGATTGGTTTTTTCATAAACTGGATTTATGGATTTGGATTTGGTTGATTCAATAGTTATTAGTGTACAGGCAGCGATTATTTTTTTGCCTGTGTGATGAAAAATATTTTATTACCATTCTGTATTGATCCCGATGATAAAATTCCTGCTTTTATTTAAAGGGTTAAATACATATACCGGTACTGTAATTTTTTTTACCACAAACCCGGTTAGTATACCATATTCCGACTGCACTTCACCTCCATATTGTATGGTTTGTTGTGTACTTACTCCTGCATACAACCATTTAAAAGGCTGATACCCTATCTCTGTCCAGGTAAAGAAAAAATTATCTTTTACCGCATCACTGCTCACTGTGTATTGTGTTTGCATCGACGCAAAAGTTTTTTTATGCTCCAGTTCTGCATTTAAGGCCAGCGAACCTCCATTATAACTACCCATTACCAAACCCAGCATCGGGGTAAGCGTATATGCAGTTGTACTTTTTTTAGTAAAGCTTTTACCCATGTATAATGATGCTGCTCCAACAGCTTCATAATTATAACGCAACTCTGTATAAACAGCTTTTTTACTTACATGATGCACCAATGGCATCCATACATATGCCTCCTTACTACTGAGAAAATTATAATTCTCAATACCACTTTTAGATTGTGCTGTTGCATTAAGCTGCATCAACATGCTCCAGGTGATGATTAATAAGTTCTTCTTCACTTTCAATAATATTTACTTTACCATTCTGCATCTTATCAAATAACAAAATTTCTTTTAAATAAGGATTCCAGTAAAAGATCAGTCTTTCAATCGGTTTCCATAATACTACCCAGCTAAAAACATCAATAGCATTACTGAACATGGAATGTATCCTGTGATCTTGCCCGAACAAGTTGGGTACAACGCCCTGGCAAAACATTACAATAAGGATGCTGAACATCAAAAGGATATAATTCTTCCTTTTGAATTTTTTAAATTCTGTTTCCTTTAATAATTTCTGAATTTGAAAATGGCGGCGGATAGTTCTCATCAAAGGCTCAACCATAAAACGCATGCCTCCTGATTCGCTGCAAAAAACTTTATAATCAATAACAGTATGCCGTCCGGCACAGGCTACAGATGCGGTAAGATATTCCTGGAAATCATTGCTTAATTGCCGCCGGTCTAACCGGGCAGGGTCGTGGGGGTTAAAATATTCCTCAATGCTGTTCTCGTCTATTTTTAAATAGATCGAGATCTTACGAGTGGCAGACTTACTCATAATTGGTTTTTATGTTAGGATATTGTTGTTACAGGGCTATTGGATGAACCCCATAATATGCAAGTGTAAAATACCGCAAATAAAAAAACACAGCATGTAGCGGGAGCTGCCATTCCCTTGTAGAAAGAATTCTATTATTACTATAGTGTATAGTATTACGTTGTATGCTTTTAAAGAAAAGCACAGGACAGAAAAGAATGTTTGAACGAAGTATTTATTACAAATTATATGCTGTTGCCAGCTCTTTAAGTTCCAGTATATTGGTGATACTAAGTTTTTCAAACAATCTTGCTTTGTGTGTACCTACGGTAGAAGTTTGAATATTGAGTGACTGGGATATATCACTTACTGTTTGCCCGCTGAGCAATAATGATACTATTTCAAACTCCCGGGGGGAGAGTTTATTAAACGGATTATCAGATCTTCCGGCAAATGAATCTTCTGCAATTTTATAAGCCAGCGATTCGCTGATGTATTTTCTATCGTTTAGCACCAGGTTGATCGCTTTTATGATTTCTTCAAGCGGTGCCTCTTTGGAAACAAAGCCGTAAGCGCCAGCCTTCATAAACCTCCTGGCATAGGTATTTTCTGCACTAACCGAAAAAACCAATACCCTTGCCTGCGGATATTTGATATGTATATACTCCATTAAACCAAATGAATCTGTCTTGGGCATCTGAATATCCAGCATAATCAGGTCAAACTGGTGTTCTTTTAATTTTTCAGTAGCGCTATCGCCATCAGATGCTTCATGTATTTCAGCAAGTTGATAAATTTCTGCTAAGAGGAATTTTATTCCGGAACGAACAATTACGTGATCGTCTACTATCAGGAACTTTTTCAATTCAAGTAGGATTTAAGGGTGATAAGGTTATTATAAAGATAGAATTATTTCTACAAAAAACTAATTTTTATCTATATAACTTACAAATCACTGATTGTTTGCTTTTAAAAGAGTAAACAATTGCCAGTAGCAATATTGTTTTAAATCCAAAAGGTACTGTAAATTTTTAGCGAAGGGTATAGTAAATCTTAAAACTTAATGAGCCCGGTAATACCTGGCATGTGTTTATTATGAAAAATTTATACTCTGGTTATCCCGATGCTGCAAGCAGTTTATTTACAACAAATGCAGCAGAACATAAATATAAAGTATTGATTGAGCAATCATTGAGTGCTTTCTTTCTCACTGTTCCTGATGGTACCATTCTTGAAACCAACGAAGCGGCAACTAAAATGTTTGGGTACAGCCCCGAAGAATTTAAAACGGTTACCAGGAAAGACCTGATTGATCATAATGATCCGGGTTTTTTAATGGCTTTAAAACGAAGAGAAAAAAATGGCTTTGCCAGGGTAGAAGCAACGGGCATTAAAAAAAACGGGGAGCGTTTTCCCGTGGCAGTGTTTTCTGCATTTTTCACTAATGCACTTGGCCAGGTAAGAACAAGTACCATTGTAAATAACCTGACAGAACAAAAGGAAATTGAAAAAGACCTGCAACAAGTGCTGGATAGTATTACTGATGGCTTTTTTACCGTTGATCATAACTGGACCGTAAAATGCTGGAACAGCCAGCTGGAAAAAATAACCGGCATTGCCAATGAAGCCATTATCGGAAAAAATTTCTGGCATTTTTATAACAGCCCCAATAAAAAAAATATCTATTCCAAATATAAAAAAGCTCTCCGCAATAAAACACCGGTAAATTTTGAAGAATATTATGCTGCCGAAAATATCTGGCTGGAAATAACAATTTACCCATCCACATCAGGCATATCTATTTTTTTTAAAAACATTTCCGAAACCCGCCGCCTGAGAGAGCTGGAAAGAATTGAAAAAGAATTTTTAGAAAACAATGCCCGTGCCAACAGCAACCTGGAGGCCAACTTAGGTTATTATCTTAAAGCAATAGAGCAAATACATACGGGCATGATATGCTCGGTACTAAAATTAAAAGATAATAAATTGTATAACTGGGCATCGCCATCACTACCCGAAAAATATTGTGCGGCAATTGAAGGTGTATCAATTGGTGCTGCATCGGGCTCGTGCGGTACAGCCGCCTTTAAAAAGGAAAAAGTAATTGTTACCGATATTGAAAATGACCCCAGGTGGGTGGCGTATAAGCATTATGCCCTGCAGGAAGGCCTGCGCTCCTGCTGGTCGTTTCCTATCTTCAATTCAAAAAAAGAAGTGATTGGCACTTTTGCCATTTATTATACCACTGTAAAAACGCCCACTGCAGACGAAGAAAAAACCATAGAAAGGGCAAGGAATATACTGGCGGTAATATTGGAAAATAAGATGGCTGAAGTATTATTGCAAAATTCAGTTGACAGCTACCGTTATCTTTTTAATAACAACCCATCCAGTATTATCATCTGGGATATTACTGACCTGAAAATTACTGAAGTAAATGATACTGCCATTGCATTATATGGTTATGAAAGAGCAGAGTTTTTACAGTTGACCATACTGGATATTTATCCTGAAGCTGAGCAAGGCATATTTGCAGAAGTGGTTAGCCAGGCCAGGGACAACAGCCTGTTAAAAAAAACAATGCGGTGGCATCATGTTACAAAAGCAGGCTCCAGGATAATTATAGAAGTATCTTCTCACGACATTATCTATAATGAAAAAAAAGCGGTAATGGCAATAGGTAATAATGTTACTGAAAAAGTACAGCTGGAAAACAGTTTACTTGAAGAAAGAAAAATAAGGCAAAAGCAGATAACAGATGCTGTAATAACAGGACAGGAAAAAGAACGTGTTGAGATAGGACAGGAATTGCATGATAATATCAACCAGATACTGGCCACTGCAAAATTATACCTGGAGTGTGCCCAGGTACAAAAAAAATTCAGTGCAAAATTAATAGGGGAAAGCAAAACGCTTACAGAAAAAGCAATGCTTGAAATAAGAAAGCTGTCTAATTCATTACTGCCACCTTCGCTGGAAGAAATAGGATTACAGGAGGCAATAAATGACCTTGTACAAAATATCCGTGCTGTAAATACGCTACATATAAAAAGCAACTGGGTTGATTTTGATGAAAGTTCTTTAAATAAAAAATTAAAGCTCACTATTTTCAGGATAGTGCAGGAGCAATTAAACAATATCATTAAACATGCACACGCCACTCATGCAACAATCAGCATTACGCAAAAAGAAGAACAACTTTGTCTTTGTATACAGGATGACGGTATCGGCTTCGATACATCTAAAAAAAGAAACGGAGTAGGCCTGAAAAATATAATAAGCAGATCAGAGGTAAACAATGGTAAAGTAAGCATTCAATCAAGGCCCGGCGAAGGTTGCATAATGACCATTTGTTTTACAACCTTCGGTTTTAAATAAATCGTGTTATTACTAATTCAGTCTTTCCCAGATAATTTCACCAACAAGGTTCTTTTCATCATCTATTACCACATAAGCTACATAAGGTATGCGTTCCAGCCGTGCAGCCATTTCCTTCAAAGCAAATCTATCGGTTCCGTTTAACGGTATTTGTTCATTTGGATGCAATATGGTTTTGGCCTGGATCAGGATATTCTCACCTTTTCCGTCTGCACGGATATCTGCAATTCCGGGTTGCCAGATATCAACAGTGCTGCTGTATCCATTCTCCGTTAACCAATCTTCCAAATGTTGTACTCCTGCCATAGTGATTTCGGTAAGCTCTAAATCCACCATATATGAATTTGATTTATAATCAAATATAGTATATATACCGAAATGACAAAGTATTTTTACGTAAAAAAGATAGTATTTTCCACATTTAGTTTAATATAAAAAAAATATTTTATCTAAAAGGGTAGTTGCAGGGTATTTCAAACGCAGCATTTTTTAATGGGTACAAGTCTGCTTAATTATTGCTACATGCCTGCAGGAAAAGCTGTAAATGAACATATCATTTAACAGATCCTGGGTAACTGCTCCCCGGTTAAATAATTCACAACCCGTGTTCCCCCGATGCGGCTTTTTAAAATAACCTTGCCTGGATGATCGCTGGTAACAGAGCCGATTATAGCGGCATTAGTTCCTGTATTTTCCTGTTGCAATTGCTGCAAAAAATCTTTGGCTATTTCTTTTTTTACTACTGCAATAAATAAACCTTCATTGGCTACATACAAGGGATCCAGCCCCAGCATTTCGCAGGCACCATCCACCTGCTCATCAACGGGAATTAATTTTTGTTCGATATAAAAACCCAGATTGGTCAATTCTGCAATTTCATTTAGTACCGAAGCAACTCCCCCACGTGTAGGGTCTCGCAGAAATTTGATATCGCTGCCGAATTTTTCTATAAGTGAAAGAACTGTATGATTAAGATTGATGGTATCGCTCTTAATTGTAGTTTCAAATTCCAACCCTTTGCGCAAGCTCATTATGGCAATGCCATGCGAAGCAATATTACCACTCACAATAATTACATCACCCTCCTCAATATTATTGTGATGAATGCTGGCTTTGGGATGAATGACGCCAATGCCGGATGTATTGATAAAAATTTTATCGCCCTTTCCTTTCTCCACTACTTTAGTATCGCCGGTTACAATTTTTATATTGGCTTTAGTGGCAGCTTCTTTAATACTAACCAGCACTTTCCAAAACTCCTGCATGGTAAATCCCTCTTCAATAATAAATGCCAGTGACAAGTATTTTGCTTCTGCACCACACATTGCCAGATCGTTTACAGTGCCGTTAATAGCCAGGTCGCCGATATTACCGCCCGGAAAAAATACCGGTGCTATCACATAACTGTCTGTGCTGAATGCAATATTCCCTTCCAAATAAAAACTGGCGCCATCGTGTTGCTGGTTCAGCAGATCGTTTTTAAAAATATTAAACACGCCACTTTGTAACAGGCGATGGGTTAATAATCCACCACTGCCATGGCCTAATGTAATTACATCAAAATCAAACTTGGGCATGGGGCAGGCGAGATGCATAATGGATAATTGAGTAATGGGTAATTAATAATTTTTTCAGATAAACTCCCGCTGCGGCTAAAACGCTGATGACGGCTCGTCACCTTTGCAAAAATGGATATAAAATCATGCTGTGATCAATTCACCTTCGCTGGCATAATGATAATAGGCTGCACAGGCTCCTTCGCTACTTACCATTGGCGCACCCAAAGGATGTTCTGGTTTGCATTTGATACCGAAATTTGGGCATTGCTTTGGTTTTTTTAATCCTTTCATAATAGCACCGCTGATACATTCTTTATTTTCCATTGCCACCGGCAGCTCAATATTGAATTTTACTCTTGCATTAAATTTTTTGTACTGCTCATTTACTTCGTAACCGCTTTGTGCTATAGGGCCAATACCACGCCATATCCTGTCGCTTACAGTAAATACTTCATTAATGGTATCCTGTGCCATTCTATTGCCTTCACGCTGCACATACCGGGCATATTGATTCTCTACCTTATAGTCACCTTTTTCCAATTGCTGTATGGCCATTAAAATGCCCTGCAACAGATCAACAGGTTCAAAGCCCGTAACAACAATTGGTGTTTTATATTTTGCTGCTACAGGATAATATTCTTCCATGCCCATGATAGTACACACATGACCTGCTGCTAAAAACGCATCAATTTTATTTTCATCATCACTTAATATGGCTTCCATTGCAGGTGGTACTAAAACATGCGATGCTAAGATGCTGTAATTATCAATGCCCATTTTGCCAGCCTGCACCACACTTAATGCATTGGCAGGAGCGGTAGTTTCAAAACCTACTGCAAAAAAAACAATTTCCTTATCCGGATTTTCTTTTGCTACAACAACGGCTTCAAGTGGAGAATATAAGATACGTACATCTGCGCCCTCAGCTTTTACTTCCAGTAAATTTTTATGGCTGCCGGGTACACGTAACATATCGCCAAAAGAACACAGTATTACATTGGGTTGTTGTGCCAGGTAAACAGCTTCATCAATCACACTCACGCTGGTAACACAAACCGGGCAACCGGGACCATGCACCATGGTGATATTACCGGGTAACATGTCTAAAATACCATTCTTAACCAAACTATGCGTCTGGCCTCCGCAAATTTCCATCAGCGTCCATGGTTTTGTTGTAATGCGGTGAATTTCTTTAATAAATTCTTCCGCCAATTCCGGATCACGGTATTCTGATAAATATTTCATTGGCGATAAATTAAATTTACAAATGGTTTTGCTCCAGCTCTTCCACCTCTCCCATTTCCCTGAGGTAACCAAACACTTTATGTGCCTCTTCTTCATCTACTATACTAATGGCAACCCCCACATGCACCAATACATAATCATCAATTTTTGCATCCGGCACCATACATAAATTCACTTCTTTGATTATTCCGCCAAAAGAAACTTTTCCAAAACGAAATGTTTCATCCAGCTGGTTGGTGATGGATAATATTTTACCGGGAATAGCTAAGCACATATCGTTGATTTAATCGGTGAGCTGAAATTGTTTTGCTGCGGTTTTATTTTTTCCGGGAATTTTTAGTTTTGACTTTTCATTTGTATTTTCTATTTCAAAACAGGCTATCTGCCCAAAGCCAATGCACTCATCGTTAGGACTAAGCTGCCTGTGGAAATATAATTTTATTGCAGGAGAAATATTTTCTGTTAACAAATGTACCAGCAATGCATTTTGAAAAACGCCGCCGCCAAATGCAACATTCTCTATTTTAAAATAACTGATCACCTGTTCAATCATTTTATACAAAGAGAAAAATACTTTCCATGCAATGGCAGCGATATCTTTCCCCTGTTCCTGGTCGTTAATTAATGCTGTTAAAAAAGAGCTCCAGTCTAAACGGCTTTTCTGCAACAGCACCGGGTAATAGTCATCACTTACTTTTTCCATACAACTTGCTGCCAGCACTTCTAATTTCATGGCTGCTTCACCTTCGTAGGTATTAAGCTGGCAAATACCCAATATGGATGCTATACCATCTAAAAATCTTCCCATACTGCTGGTTAATAAAGCATCATGTTGCTGCACCAGTTGCTGGTAATATTTCCATTCCTGAACCGAAAAATACTTTTCAATCACAGCTTGTTTATGGGGTAGATTTTTTAATAAACTTAATGCTGATAGTCTTGGTTCTTTGCTCATTTTATCGCCCAGTAGTTGCGGAAAATAATCGAGTTGTGCCACACGTTCCATTTCACCATCTTCATACATAAATATTTCGCCACCCCATATTTGCCCGTCATCACCGTACCCGGTACCATCCCAAATAAAACCTGCTACCGGTACATTAGTTTGCAATAAATTATTTTCTGCAAGCACAGCGCCAAAATGTGCTTTATGATGCTGTATTGCAGTAAGGGGAATGTTTTTGGTATCCGCCATTTCTTTACCCGACTGCGACACAAAATATCCGGGGTGTTTATCAATAAGAATATGTTGCGGTACTGCCTGAATTAATGACGTAAAATGCTGTAATGTTTTTTTGTAAGACAGTTGCGCCTCCAGCGAACCCTGGTCGCCAAGGTATTGACTGATGTATAAATTATTCTGCTCTGCAATGGCGAAGGCACTTTTTAATTCACTACCCATGGCCAACAGAGTACCCTCACCAACAGCAAAGGGATTAGGGAAATAATCCGGTGCCAGGCCCCTGCTTCTGCGTAATACAATTTTTTGTCCGCTGTCAGTAAACCGGATCACACTATCATCCTGTGGTGCCACAATATCTCTTTCATATGTCAATACAAAATCTGCCACTTCAAATAAATTCAATAGCGCATCTTTATCTTTATAAATAATGGATGCACCGCTGATGTTGCCACTTGTAGCAATTAATGGTTTACCAAAAGCAGTGGCAATTAATAAAAGCAATGGAGAACAGGGTAACATCAGGCCAATTTTATCCAACCCCGGCGCAATCATCTCTTTACAAATACCATTGGCAGAAACCGCTTTCATCCTGCATAAAACTATGGGTGCAGATTTATCATGCAAGGCATTTATTTCAAATGAATGTAAACACACATCACCGTCTGCCATTTCAATATTGGGATACAGCAATGCAAAAGGCTTTGCCGGACGTTGTTTTCTTGTTCTTAAAGAATGTACTGTTGTTTCGTTGGCTGCATCGCATAATAACAGGTACCCGCCAATTCCTTTAACGGCAATGATGCGGCCTTTTTTCAATTCTTCAATAACAAGTTCCTGTATTTGATCTGCATTATTACTTAAGCAAATTTTAGATGAACTGTACCAATGCATCGGCACGGCACATTCTTTACAGGAATTGGTTTGGCTGTAGTGCCTCCGGTTTTGTATATTGTTATACTCTGCAGTACATGAAGGGCACATCACCAGGTTACTCATGGTAGTATGTTCCCTGTCGTAAGGCAATGCTGTAGTAATAGAATACCGTGGCCCGCAATTTAAGCAGGTAGTAAATGCATATTGAAACCGTTTATTACCTGCGGTTAATAATTCGTGCCTGCAATTATCACACAAGGCAATATCAGGTGTCAGCAGCAGGTCTGGCTTAGTATCGTGTATACTTTGCCTGATAGCAAATGAACAAAATATTTTTACCGGTATTTCTTCAAGATGATGCGCTGTTATTACAGCGTTGGCCGGAGGGTCGCTGATGACCTGTTGATAAAATGCTTTAACGGTTTCAGGCAATGCATTGCATTCTATATGTACACCATCGCAGGCATTGCTTACAAAACCGTTGATATGAAATTGTTCTGCCACCCTGCATACATAGGGCCGGAAACCAACGCCCTGTACTATTCCTTTTATATGGATATGATAAGTGTGCATAGAATATTAAACAATTTCAGGTACCAATATTTTTGCTTTCAACCAGTCATACCAAAGTTGTAACCCTTCGCCATTGGTACAACTCAATTCAATAATTTGTAACCGGTGATTTATTTTTTTTGCATTGGCCTTTACCTTCTCCATATCAAAAGGTACATAAGGCAACAGGTCTGTTTTATTAATGATGCATAAGGTAGAGGAGTAAAACATATCAGGATATTTCAATGGTTTATCATCTCCTTCCGTTACACTAATGATCACCACACGTTCTTTTTCTCCCAGGTCGAACATAGCCGGACAAACGAGGTTACCCACGTTTTCAATAAACAACACACTGTTTTCTTTGGGTTTCATCCCCTGCAGCGCATGCATCACCATATGAGCATCTAAATGGCATCCTTTACCGGTGTTGATCTGTACCACTTTTGTTCCGGTAGCATGAATCCGATCTGCATCATTTGTTGTTTGCTGATCGCCTTCTATCACCGCAAATTCCATTTGCCCTTTACAGTCGGTTAATGTTCTTTCCAATAAAGATGTTTTACCGGAGCCGGGAGAACTGACCAGGTTTACTGCTAAAATATTTTTTGCATCAAAATAACCCCGGTTTCGCTGGGCCAGTAAATTATTTTCATGCAATATATCCTGCTCCACATCCACCACTTTTTTGTGATGAGTGTGAGCCTGTTCATCGTGTTGATGTTGATGGCCGGGTCCGTGTATGGTTACATTTCCATTGCTGTCGCATCCGCATGTTGCACACATATAGTAGCTGTTTATTTTTATAATTATTCTTCTGCCACCACTAAAGATCTTACCCTTAGTTCTTTTCCTGCTGTGATATTAATGAAATGCCCTTTGCAAACCGGGCAGGCATCATATACATTGTCTACTGCAAAAACCGCATTGCAATCCAAACACGTTGCTTTGCCTTTAATACGGTTGATCTTTTTAAGAGTTGGTTCTAAGATGGTTTGCTTTACGCCCTGCCGCCAGGCAAATTCAAAGGCATTCATTTCTATGGTACTCAGGCAACCGATATCTATTTCAATTTCTTCGATGGTTGTTGCATCTGCTTCAGCAGCCTGCTGTTGAGCAATATCCACAATGCTCATTACAATAGAGAGTTCATGCATAATGAGCTGATTTATTTACGTTGTTCGCTTTTTTTTAAATGACGGGCATAAAGGATCACGCCGGCCAAAGCCACTAAAGAAACAATTACATGTACAGGCTCTGTAAAATAATGTGTAATAGTAAATCCGCCTGTTTCTCCGTGGCCGGGATGTGCAGGGCTTATTAAAGGCATACACAAAACAATAAATACTAAAGCAACAATAAGTTTTTTCATACTGCAATTTTTAGATAATGCACTAAAAGTACCATGCAGCCTGAATTACAGCGATGACCAATGTCATATTTAAAAATGAAAAAAGTCATAAAATTTAGAAGAGCAGAAAAATAGCTTTACTACCAATTAACGATACTCCCTCACTTTTAAAATATTCTTCATGACTAACGATGCTTCTATAAAAACGCAACCTACCTATTACCAGGAGGTGGAAAGAAAAGGTTATACACGCCGCGACTTTCTCGGTTTTGTTACAATGATGGCTGCCTTTATGGGCCTGGAGCAATCTGCCATTGGCCAGGTAATAAAAGCCATGGAAACCAAGCCACGTATACCGGTGATCTGGTTACACTTCCAGGAATGTACCTGTTGCAGCGAAAGTTTTATCCGCTCTTCTCATCCCATTGTAGCAGATATTCTGTTAGACAAAATTTCATTGGATTATACGGAAACGCTGATGGCAGCGTCGGGCTTCCAGGCAGAAGCAGCAATGAAAAACACCATGGAAAAATATAAAGGCGAATATATTCTTTGCGTGGAAGGCAGTGTACCAACAGGTGCTGATGGTGTGTATTGTATGATTGGTGGTAAAACATCGATGCAGATATTGGAAGAAGCCGCAGCAGGCGCTAAAGCCATTATTGCCTGGGGCAGTTGCGCCAGTAATGGTTGTGTGCAATCGGCAAGGCCAAACCCTACAAGGGCAACTCCTATTCATAAATTATTAAAAGGAAATGTACCATTAATTAAAGTACCCGGTTGTCCTCCTATTGGCGAAGTAATGGCGGGTGTAATTGTACACCTGGTAACATTTGGAAAAATCCCTGAGCTTGACAGGCTGGGAAGGCCAAAAGCCTTTTACAGCAAACGTGTGCACGACACTTGCTACCGCAGGCCATTCTATGATGCCGGCCTGTTTGTAGAAACCTTTGATGATGATAGTGCCAAAAAAGGCTATTGCCTGTATAAAGTGGGCTGTAAAGGACCATCCACTTACAACGCCTGTGGTGTAATGAAGTGGAATAACGGTACCAGTTACCCGATTCAATCCGGCCATCCCTGCATCGGATGCAGCGAAGAGAATTACTGGGATAACGGCAGGTTATATGAAAGAGCTTCTGCTTTTGCAGGATTTGGTATAGAAGCCAATGCCGATACCCTGGGTAAAGTGGCACTGGTTGGCACCGGTGTTGCTATTGCAGCACATGCTATTGCCACCAATGTGCGTAAACACAAGCTTATTTTCAATCTTGAAAAAGAAGGAAAGCAAAGCGAACAGGAATTAAAATCTTAATGCCCCTGCCCCATGAAGGGGTTTCCGGAGCATACAATTTGTTGCAATTTTTAATAATAAAGAAGTAAAAATAATTGTATGAGTAAAAGAATAGTTGTTGACCCGATAACAAGAATTGAAGGTCACTTAAGAATAGAAGCCGATATAGAAGGTGGTAAAATAACAGATGCCTACAGCAGTGGTACCATGGTACGTTTACTGGAAGAAATTTTAAGAGGCAGAGACCCCAGGGATGCCTGGGCTTTTGTAGGAAGGGTTTGTGGTGTATGCACTTCTATTCACTCTTTAACTTCTGTACGTTGTGTGGAAGATGCACTGGATATTGTTATTCCTCCCAATGCAGAATTGGTGCGGAATATTATGTTCTGCTCACAATACATGCACGACCACGTAGTTCATTTTTATCATTTACATGCCATGGATTGGGTGGATGTGGTGAATGCATTAAAAGCTGATCCTAAAAAAACATCAGAGCTGGCACAAAGCATTTCCAAATGGCCAAAAAGTTCTCCGGGATATTTCAGCGATATTCAAACCAGGGTAAAGAAATTTGTAGAGAGCGGGCAACTGGGCATTTTTGCCAATGGCTATTGGGGGCACCCTGCTTACAAATTACCTGCAGAAGTAAATCTTATTGGCCTTGCACATTACCTTGAAGCATTGGAATGGCAAAAAGAAATTGTAAAAATACATGCCATATTCGGTGGAAAAAATCCGCATCCGAATTATTTAGTTGGCGGAATGGCCTGTGCAATAAGTATAGATGATGTAAGTGGTATTAATGCAGAACGATTAGCGTATGTTGGTCAACTACTGCAACAAGGAAAAGAATTTATTGAACAGGTATACATCCCCGATTTAATGGCCATTGCTTCTTTTTATAAAGACTGGGGTGCAATTGGCGGCGGCTTAGGCAACTACCTGGTGTATGGCGATCTGCCAACAAACGGATACAGGGATCCTGCATCATATAAATTCCCCGGTGGGGCAATTCTGAATAAAGATGTAAGTAAAGTATATGATGTTGACCTGCGTAAGGAAGAAGAGGTACAGGAATTTATTACGCATAGCTGGTACGAATACAAAGAAGGAAAAGATAAAGGCCTGCATCCATGGGCAGGAGAAAGCAAGATAAAATATACCGGCCCCAAACCGCCATTTGAAAATTTAGATACCAGTAAAGATTACAGTTATCTTAAAACACCAAGGTGGAAAGGCAATGCTATGGAAGTGGGTCCTTTAGCACGTATGCTTGTGGGTTATGCAAGAGGAAGAGAAGATTTTAAAGAAGTTGTAGACAAAGCTTTGAAAGATCTTAACGTTCCTATCGACGCCTTATTTTCTACTTTAGGAAGAACAGCTGCACGTGGACTGGAAAGTGTATTGACCGCACAATGGGGATTAGAATTCTTTGATCAGTTAATCGCCAATATAAAAAATGGCGATACCCGAATGGCAGAGATGGGCAAGTTTGACCCTGCCACCTGGCCTAAAACTGCAAAGGGTGTCGGGCATACAGAAGCACCCCGTGGTGCGCTGGCACACTGGATAAACATAGCAGATGAAAAGATTGCCAATTATCAATTGGTAGTTCCCACCACATGGAATGCATCGCCAAGAGATCATAAAGGGCAAATGTCTGCTTATGAATCCTCCTTGATTGGTACACCGGTGGCCGATGAAAAACAACCACTTGAAATTATCAGAACCATTCACAGCTTTGACCCCTGCATGGCCTGCAGCGTTCATATTTATGATGAAGAGGGTAAACACATCAGCCGCATCAGCATTTTGGGAGATTAATTGCTAAAATATTTTTTATGTTACAAAAACATTTACGGGTACACCGGCTTCGCAGGGTGTATGTATGGGAACAACCGGTAAGAATTTATCATTGGGTAAATGCATTGGTGCTGCTTGCGTTGATAGCCACCGGTTTTTATATGGCCAATCCGCTGGCATTACAAAGCCATAAAGATGCCACCAATACCTACACCATGGGTTGGGTACGTTATGTTCATTTTGCAGCCGCTTATATATTTTTCTTTAATTTTTTATTTCGTATCTACTGGGGCTTCGTAGGAAATAAATATGCCAGCTGGCGGCAATTTCTTCCCATCTCTAAAAAATTCTTTAAAGAGATGTGGTATGTCTTCCGCATGGATATTTTAATGCTGAAAGGAAAAGAACACATGAGCATTGGCCACAATGCCATGGCAGGATTTATTTATTTTCTTACGTTCATTGCATTTTTAGTACAATGCCTTACCGGTTTTGGACTGTATGCTGCTATGAGCACCTGGTGGTTTCCTAAATTATTTGCCTGGGTGCCTGCCATGTTTGGCGGCGATATTTTAACCCGGCAAATCCATCACTGGAGTATGTGGTTCTTTATCCTGTTTGTGATAATACATGTGTACCTCGTGTTCTACCATGATTATGTAGAAGGCCGTGGCGAAATGAGCAGTATGGGTGGTGGCTGGAAATTTATTGAAGAAGAAACCTTTGAGAGAAACCATCACCAGACACCTAACCCGGAAAAGAAAACTTCAAAGGACAAAGATGTTGCAGCAAAATAAAATTCTGATTTTAGGTATTGGCAATTACCTGATGGGTGATGAAGGTGTGGGTGTGCATGCTGCCGAAAGGCTGCAACACGAGCATTTACCCGACTATGTTGATGTGGTTGATGGTGGTACCGGTGGTTTTCATTTGTTAGGATATTTTGAGGGCTATGAAACGATTATTTTAATTGATGCCACATTAGATAATAACCCTAACGGAACTATACGTTTAATAAAGCCACGCTTTGCACAGGATTTTCCAAAAGCCATGAGCACCCACGATATTGGTTTAAAAGATATGGTGAGCGCATTGCAGTTAATGGGCAAAATGCCGGTGATACATTTGTTGGTGATGAGTATTGAAAGCCTGCAGCAACAGGGCATAACATTAACCAGCGATATAGAAGAGGCGATGCCCTTGCTGATCGCTAAAATAAAAACACTACTTACTTCTTTAACACAGGAAACAAAAGAAAAAGAAATTCTTGCGGCATAAAAATTTTCACCTGAACTCACCTTACCAAAACGGCCCGGAAAATTCCGGGCCGTTTGATTTAGATCATTTGCTCTTTATAATAAAGTAGTCGGACAAACATATGCTGTTTTAGGTACACTGGTTTTCGCAATTTCGGCAAAGCCACCGGTTACATCTGCAAAATCATTCCACCCTACCTGCTTAAGTATTGATGCAGCTATCATACTTCTGTAACCACCTGCACAGTATAATACAAACGATTTATTGGTGGGGAATGCTGCCAAACATTTTTCAACCTGGTTAAGGGGTACGTTGATAGCGTTAACCACGTGCTGTGCATCAAATTCACTTTTCTTTCTTACGTCAAATACGAGTAATTGTTCTGCCGCATATTTTTTTTCAAATTCTGCAGGTGTAATCCTGTTCATAGTCTCATATTGCTTACCGGCATTTTTCCATGCAGCAAAACCATCTTTCAAATACCCCAGCGTATTATCATACCCAACTCTTGCCAAACGTATAATGCACTCTTCTTCCCTGCCAGGCTCAGTAACTAAAAGTATTTTTTGCCGTACATCTTTTATCATCTCTCCCACCCACTGTGCAAAATTTCCATCAATACCTATGTTGATGCTATTGGGAATAAAGCCCCTGGCAAATTCAGTGGCATTTCTTGTATCAATAATTATCGTATCAGCTTCACCGGCTGCCAGGTCAAATGCTGCTACACTCATGGGTTGCTTTCCTCGTTCCATAACCTTATCCAGGCTTTCATATCCTTTAATATTCAGCAACACATTTTGTGGAAAATAAACTGGGGGTGTGGTTAATCCGTTGAGCAATACTTTAATAAATGCTTCTTTGGTTAAAGCGGGGTTGAGTGCATAATTCACTTTCTTCTGGTGCCCCAACGTATCTGTTGTTTCCTTACTCATCATTTTACCGCAGGCACTACCTGCACCATGATTAGGATAAACAATAAGATCGTCGCTCAACGGCATAATTTTATTTCTTAAAGAATCAAATAAGTAACCGGCTAATTTTTCTTCGGTTAATTCTGCAATTACATGTTGTGCCAAATCGGGCCGGCCCACATCTCCAATAAATAAAGTGTCGCCGGTTATAATACCATGTTCTTTTCCATTTTCATCAATCAGTAAATAGGTAGTGCTTTCCATGGTGTGGCCCGGTGTATGCAATACTTTAATACTTATATCCCCTACTTTAAATACCTGGTTATCTTCAGCAACAATGGCATCATATGCTGGCTTTGCTGTAGGGCCAAAAACAATTTTCGCCCCCGTCTTTTTTACCAGGTCTAAATGGCCGCTAACAAAATCTGCATGAAAATGAGTTTCAAAAACATATTTAATTTCGGCATTGTCTTTAGCAGCCCTGTCAATATAAGGCTGCACTTCCCTCAGGGGATCGAATATGGCAGCTTCGCCATTACTCGCTACGTAGTATGCCGCATGAGCAATACAGCCGGTATAAATTTGTTCAACTATCATCAGTAAACTATTTTTATTTACTGTACAAAAATGCAACAAGTTTGAGTTTTAAGGTAGTTATCATAAATCTACTTTTAATGATTGTTATCAGTAAGCAATATGAGCAAAATCATTTTAACAAGTTGAATACAATATTTGCTAAAATCAATTGCCGGATAAAAATCCGGCAAACAATAAAAATTAAATATTTTTTCTCTTGTTGGAAACTTATCCGTTATTATAAACTTTTATCACCGGTTCTCTTAACACTGCCGCATCAGGAGTACAATAAAAATAAATTGCTGCTGCTATAGCTTCCGGTTTTACCCATGCACTTGTATCTGCATCAGGCATGGCTTTACGGTTTTGTGGCGTATCAATTGTGCTGGGTACCACCACACTTGTAACAACACCGGTTCCTTTTGCTTCCGCATTCATTAATTCTGCCAGGCGAAAAATCAATGATTTGCCTAAACCATAAGCAATCATTCCCTTACCATTCACTGCACTTAATCCGGGTTTGGAACCAATTAAAAATATCCGGCCGCTTTTCTGTTGCAGCATTTGTACGAAGGCAGGGCGGGCAACATTATAAGCCGTTTCAAAATTGAGTTTGTATTGTTTATAAATGTCGGATGTTTTTGTGTTGGCAACAGTACCCATTGCAAAGCCACCCACAGTTGCCACTACCGCATCCACTGTACCATACTTTGCCACTACATTCTGCACAAATTTTTCCGCATCTTCTTCACTCATCAGGTCTACTACTACCTTTTCCAGTTTATCATCTGCAATATCAAATGGTGCAGGGTCATTGGGAACAATCGTTCCTACCACATTATACCCTTCGGTTAAAAATTTTTTTACCACTGCCTGGCCCATATTGCCTGAGGCACCTGTTACAATTGCTGTTTTGTTTGCCATAGAAAGTTGTTTTAGTAAAAACAAAATAACAAAAATAATAAAGAAGGACACGGAGAATTTTATAACATCAGATTACTACACTTAAATAATATAAACAGAAAAGAACATAAAAAAAGAAAGGCTCACTTATGTGAACCTTTGTGGAGAGTATCGGGGTCGAACCGACGACCTCTTTCCCGAAAGC
>NZ_BAAGQW010000003.1:213530-214283 GCF_054783275.1 Ferruginibacter profundus
AAGCTTTCGGGACATGCAAGCGCCCTAGCCAACTGAACTGATCAACCATTCAATATATTTCCTGCTCTTTTTACCTTTGATCTCTAACTCCCTGGAATGCGCCTTTTCCCGGCTATCAAAATCCTGGCTGTATTTTAAAATCCAGTCATTGGCTTTTGATGTAAAAGAAGATTCACCGTTATTATGCTGATGTAAACGAATTAAAATATTCTCTGTATAGCCAACGTAATATTTATCCAGCTTTGCAGAGTAAATAATATAAACAGAAAAGAACATAAAAAAAGAAAGGCTCACTTATGTGAACCTTTGTGGAGAGTATCGGGGTCGAACCGACGACCTCTTTCCCGAAAGCTTTCGGGACATGCAAGCGCCCTAGCCAACTGAACTGATCAACCATTCAATATATTTCCTGCTCTTTTTACCTTTGATCTCTAACTCCCTGGAATGCGCCTTTTCCCGGCTATCAAAATCCTGGGTGTATTTTAAAATCCAGTCATTGGCTTTTGATGTAAAAGAAGATTCGCCGTTATTATGCTGATGTAAACGATTCAAAATATTCTCTGTATAACCAACATAATATTTATCCAGCTTTGCAGAGTAAATAATATAGACAGAAAAGGACATAAAAAAAGAAAGGCTCACTTATGTGAACCTTTGTGGAGAGTATCGGGGTCGAACCGACGACCTCTTTCCCGAAGGCTTTCGGGACATGCAAGCGCCCTAGCCAACTGAACTGATCAACCATTCAATATA